>JAJYNV010000364.1 GCA_021786135.1 Bacillota bacterium | reverse complement strand
AAGGAGGGTCCCCAGTGGAGTTGCGCAGGCTCGGTCTCGCAACCGCTCTCGTGGCGGCGGCAGGTTTCCTTGCCCCAGCAGTGGCCAGCGCCCAGTCCGCGACCGTTCCGGACTTCACGAAGCTCGGCTTCTCGATGGTCGCGGCCTCCACCAACCTCGCCGCAGGTGCCGGCGGATCGCTCCACTTCGGATCGATCGCCATGCAGATACCGCAGGGCACCTTCACAGATCCCGTGACGTTCGAGCTCCTGCAGGGTCCGGTGTCGAACTTCCAGTCCGCCGCACCCTCCGGTGAGACGGTGGTGACAGACTTCGCGCTGAGCGTGGTGGACACGAAGACGCAGCAGCCCGTCGCGACTTTCCTCAAGCCTGTGCTGGTCACCATCACCCAGAGCGATATCAGTTCCGCCAGCATGTACGCGAACGTCACCCAGGCGGGACAGATCATGGCCAATCCCGTCGCAGCCACCATCAGCGGCGACGTCCTCACTCACCCCATCACGGCCGACCTGGTCGGCTGGGTCGTGCTGAGCCCTAGCAGTTCGGTGCCCGCCGTGCCCGACTTCACACAGCACGGCTTCCCGAATGTGGTCGCCTCGACCGATCTGGCGGCCGGAGCGCCCGGCTCCGTCCAGTTCGGCGGGATCTCGATCAACATCCCGCAGGGCGCGTTCAGTCAGGCGGTCAAGTTCCAGCTGCTCCAAGGTCCTGTGATGAACCTCCAGTCCGCGGCGCCTACCGGTCAGACCGTTGTGACGGACTTCGCGCTGCGGGTCATCGACCCGAGCACAGGTCAGCTCATAGGGACCTTCCTCAAGCCGGTGACCGCCACCGTCACTGAGAGTGACATCAGTTCCGCCAGCATGTACGCGAACGTCACGCCGAGCGGGCAGATCATGATGAACCCCATGCCCGCGACCATCAACGGTGATGTCCTCACCCACCCCATCGCCGCCGCCGCGGTCGGCTGGGCTGTGCTGAGCCCGACGAGCGCGGTGCCGATGGTGCCGGACTTCACGCAGCACGGCTTCCCGAATGTCGTTGCCTCGGCCGATCTGGCGGCAGGTGCGGCTGGCTCCGTTCAGTACGGCGGGATCTCGGTCCAGATCCCGCAAGGCGCGTTCCCGCAGGCGGTGAAGTTCGAACTGCTGCAGGGTTCGGCCTCTACCTTCCAGGCTAGCGCTCCGGCAGGTGAGACGGTCGTGTCGAACTTCGCCCTGCGCGTGGTCGACAGCGCCACCGGCCAGCTGATCGGAACCTTCTCGAAGCCGGTGACGGTGACCGTCAGCCAGAGCGGCATCAACTCGGCGAGCACGTACGACAACGTCACCGCGGCCGGGCAGATCATGCTGAACCCGATCCCGGCCAAGATCTCCGGCGATGTGCTGACACACCCGATTCCAGCCGCGATGGTCGGATGGGTCGTCTTGAGCCGCGCCGCCACCGTTCCTGGCGCCACGTCGCCGACCACAGGCATCCCCATCCTGCCGCTGGTGGGATCGGGAGCTCTGCTGATCGCGGCCGGCGTCCTGCTGGTCCGGTATGCGCGGGCTCACGCGTAGGACAAGCTGGCTCGGGGCTGCGCTGATCACGATCGGCGCAGCCCTGGTGGCGCTGCCTGGGCTGATGCCCTTTTACGCGAGCTGGCGTCAGGCGCAGTTGGCCCAGGCCGCGGCCCCCTGGCGTGCACGAAGGCAGCTTCCGCACGCCAGTGCCGCGTCGGCAGCGGTGCCGTCCCCGCCCGCAAGCCCACAGCCCGGCACGGGTCAGGTGGCCGCCTACCTGCGCATCCCGAAGATCGACGTGGCCGCGACCGTTCTCCAGGGCACGTCCGACGCGCTGCTGGCGTCGGCGCCCGGACACGAGCCTCAGAGCGTGATGCCCGGGATGTCGGGCACGTCCGTCATCGTGGCGCACAACCTCACCTTCTTCCACAACATCGATCGCCTCCGGCCCGGCGACACCATCATCGCCGGCACAGCGCTGGGCGTCTTCACCTACAAGGTCGGCCAGGCCCTGGTGGTGCCGGCGGGAACCGCCCTGCCCAACACGACATGGCCAAGTCTCGACCTCGTCGCCTGCTATCCCCTGAATGCCCTCTACTACACCCAGGACCGGTTCGTCGTCGAGGCAGCCCTGATCTCGGCGTCCCCGGCCCGCGCAGCCAGTGTTGCCAGCCTACATGCCACGGTGCCCCAGTTCGCGGCGGCCCTACCCTCAGATCTCGCCGCGCAGCCGCTCTGGCTCTCCGACACCGGCTATGACGTGGGCAGCGCCACTTTCAGCGGCGGCCCGAGCCTTCACATCACCGCGAGCGGTGCCAGCTGGAGCCTGGTGGCCCAGAGCATTCGCATGTTCGCCGCGGCCGTGAAGGCATTGGCAAGTCCCGCGCCGGAGCCCTTCGCCGGCTTTACCCCATCTCCGGTCGTGACAGGGCTCACCGGTTCCGGTCCCTGGACCGTCGAGCCGCAAGCGCCTCTAGATATCGCCGTCCAGCTGAGCGCATCCGGCCAGCCGATCGCGGTGACCGTGGAATCGGCCACGACGCGCATCCTGGGACACGACGGGGCCAGGAGCCAGCCCTACGCGATCACCCTCGCCGTGCGCCAGGGTGTCCTCTACCTGGTGCGCGTCAACGCCGGCTGAGTTCCTCGCGCCGCTGGCCCATGCTGCACCGCCAGATCGCCCGACAGGAGAGGTCCGTGCGCAGTCTCAGGCATGTCTCCCCGAGGCATCTGGGGGGAGGTGTTCCGGTTCGGGGGGCCGAAGTCCGGGCTAGCCGCTCCGACCGCACGGCCGGCGCACAGGCCAGGAGGGATCGCATGAGCATCGACATCGATCAGGAGCACGCCCTGCGACCGGAGATGATCTCGGCCATGGCAGCGAAGGTCCTGGAGGACCGTCATGTTCGCACCATGCGCAACGCCGTCGCCAAGAACGGGATCCTCAAGGTCGCCGAGGATCAGGACATCCTCGGCGCCATGCGGCACGCATTCTCCGAGGAACTGCCCAGCCTGCCGGTGACCAACCAGATGAAGAGCGGGCGCTGCTGGATGTTCGCAGGGCTGAACGCCCTGCGGCGCACAGCGGCAAAGCGTCTCAGCCTCGAGGAGTTCGAGCTTTCGCAGAACTACCTGACCTTCTGGGAGAAACTCGAGAAGGCGAACTGTTTCCTCGATGACGTCCTCGACACCCTGGAAGAGGCGAAGCAGAGCCGCCTCGTGACCCACATCTTCACCTCGCCGGCCAGCGATGGCGGCGAGTGGGAACTCTTTGCGAACCTTGTCCTCAAGTACGGCATCGTACCCAAGAGCGCCATGCCCGAGACCCTGCACTCGAGCGACTCCCACGCCATGAACCAGGTTCTTGATGCCAAGCTCCGTGCGCACGGTCTTGAACTCCGCGCCGCGCACGCAAGCGGGGTTCCGACGACGGACCTCGCCGCGCGCAAGGAGGGCATGCTCGGCGACGTCTATCGCATCCTGACGGTGTTCCTCGGCATGCCGCCCGCCCTATTCGACTTCGAATACCGCGACAAGGACGATCAGTTCCATGCCGACCGCGGCATCTCGCCGCAGACGTTCTTCGAGCGCTACGTCGCCTTCGACTTCGACGCCTACGCGAACGTCGTCAACATTCCAGTCCCTGACAGGCCGTTCGGGCAGACCTATCTCGTCGCACACATGCCCAATGTGCGCGGCGGCCCGCCCCGCCCCTACCTGAACGTCGACGTCGAGACCATGCGCGCCCTGACCCTCGCGCAGCTGAAGGATGGCGAAGGCGTCTACTTCGGCTGCGATGTCGTGCAGATGATGGACCGTGAGGCCGGCGTGCTCGACGCGGCCCTCTACGATTTCGAAGCTGTGTTCGGCATGCCTCTTCGCCTCTCGAAGGCGGATCGGCTCGACTACTGCGGCGAGATCGCCGGGGGACACCAGATGGTTTTCACCGGTGTGAACGTCGCCGAAGGCAGGCCGGAGCGCTGGAAGGTGGAGAACAGTTGGGGCACGGAGCACGGACAGAAAGGCTACTTCGCCATGAGTGACGGCTGGTTCGCCGACTATGTCTATCAGGTCGTGGTTCGCAAGGATTACCTTTCGCCGGCACTCAGGGCGGCGCTCGAGATGCCGCCGCAGGTGCTTCCGGCCTGGGATCCGATGCGCGGGCTCTGATACTCGGCCACGCGGAGAGTAGAGAGGGCAGGCATGACGCGGCGATTGGCGTCGAGCCTGCCCTCGATGTCACCTGGGTTCGGCGTGCGACCTGGCGTCCCAGACCTCAGGGTTCACGAGCGTGGGTGGCCGACGGCCCGAAAGCGCCGCCAGCAGGTTGTCCGCGGCCATCATGCCCATCGCCAGGCGCGTCTCGATGCTCGCACTGCCCAGATGCGGTGCAAGCACCACATTCGGCAGGCTGAGAAGGGCAGGCAGCACCTCAGGCTCCCGCTCATATACGTCAAGACCCGCCGCGAAGATCTCCCCCGCGCCGAGTGCCGCGGCCAGAGCCGCCTCGTCCACCACCGCGCCGCGTGACGTATTCACGAGGACGGCGCCCGGCTTCATCCGCCTAAGCTCGTCGGCGCTGATCAGATGCCTCGTCTCAGGTGTCAGCGGCACGTGAAGGGAAACAAAGTCGGCGTCCGCCAGGAGATCGGCGAGGGGCACGCGCTGCACGCCCACTGCCCTATCGATTTCGGCCGGAGCAGCACGCCGACTCGCGTATACGACACGCATGCCGAATCCCTGGGCACGCCGGGCCACCGCCTGGCCGATCCGTCCGAACCCGACGAGCCCCAGCACCTTGTGGTGCAGGTCCCAGCCGAGCAGCATGCCCGGATCCCAGAACCACGGCTGGCCTGAGCGTACCAGGCGGTCCCCTTCGCAGATCCGGCGCGTCGCCGCCAACATGAGCGCCCATGCCATGTCGGCCGACGTCTCTGTGAGGACATCCGGGGTATTCGCCACCAGAATCCCCCGAGCGCTGCAAGCTGCCACGTCGATGTTGTCGTAGCCCACCGCATAGTTGGCCACAATGCGCAGGTCTGGGCCGGCGGCAGCCAGGAGTTCCTCGTCGATCCGATCGGTCAGGAGCGTTACCAATCCTGTCTTGCCCGCAGCGTGACGCAAAAGCTCGCCGCGCGGCATCGCACCGGTCCCTTGCCAGAGGTCAAGGTCGCATGCGCCTGCGATACGCGCCAGCACCTCCTGGGGCAGACGTCGCGTCACGAGCACAGGTTCACAAGCGGTGGGAGCCATGCCGGCGCCTCCTCGTGGGCCAGGGCGGCGGGAATGTCAAACTTTCAGCTGTGGCGAGCCTTCGCACTGCCCATCTCCACGAAGCCCATGGACAGCACCATCATGACGACGTGCCACCAGGGCGAGACCCCTGGCCAGAAGAGAAACCGGCCGACGGCCAAGAGAGCTGCGACGGTGCCAAGTCCGGCTCCCGCCTGCGTGATCCGGCGTCTCGGACCGGGCTGGTTGGCAAGGAGCCATGCCGGCACGAGGAACAGAAGGCCAAAGGCGATGTGGAGCCACAGAACAAGGCCTTGGTCGACATATAGCCTCAGCAGAGCGCCCAAGCCGAGCAGCAGCGCCGCGACGAACCCGGTGCGGGCAAGCATCTTCAGCATGTCTCGCGCTTTCGGCACGCCGGATCAACGTTCCTTCCTGCGCATTGAGGGCGCTGCACGATGTCAGTTCCCGCTCTCGCCTCCCTGGCCGAAGCCGCCGTCGTCACCTCCTCCTTGCCCGAATCCGCCTCGGGCAGCGCCAGACTCCACCTGCAGGATCCCTTGGACCCCGGTCTGACCGACGAGAGATATCTGGCCAATCAACGTGTAGGTGCCGCTGCTGCCCCGTACGACCGCTTCAAAGTTGCCGCCGTTCAGCTGGACGAGAGTACCTCGAAACATCGTCGGGTCGCTCGTGGTGCCGAAGGACACACTGCTCCCCGTCAGGGTTACGCCCCCGCCGCTGAGCCCCTGTCCCTGCAGTTCGAGCGTCATGGCGTCATACGGTCCACCCTGCAGCTGCAAGTGGAAGACGAGCGTGGCCACGCCCTGCGCGTTCGGCCCCTGCTCCGTCACCGTGCCGGTGAACGTGGCCGAATAAGGCGCTGTGAGACTGACGGTCTCGGCCGGAACGCTGACCCGACCGCCTGAACCGTGCCCGCTGTTTGCCACCGTGTTCCATCCCGGTCGCAAAGGGCCCAACGCGGCGAAGCCGGCCACGCCCAGCGCCAGAACCGCCGCCAGCGTAGCCCAGCCGGTTCTGGGCGCGACGCGGGGCCGTCCGGCAGGCCTGAGCAGGCGCGTGATGGTCAGGCCGACAACAGCGGCAATACTCACGCCATAAATTGCGATAGCCCAGGTCGTGCGCGTGTCGCTGCCGTTCCCAAGGCCATGGAGCGTCGCGAACAGCCAGACGACGAATGTGAGGTAATGCAGGCGGCGCCACCACGGATAGCCGATCTTCGGCCGCAGCCAGCCTGTGATGACGACTGCCAGCCCGAGGTATGCGGAGACGATGCCAAAGGCCATGAAGATCGGCCGATAGTGGCTGACGCCGGGAACGAGCACTTCCTTCAGGGTGAAGGAAGTGAAAGGGTCGATCCAGACCGAGATGCCGTGGATCGCCGTGAACACACCGGCAAGCAGGGTCGTGTACTGGTGCAGCTGGTCATTGATGATCCTGGGCCAGACACGCCGGGACTGCCAGCGTTGGCTGAGAAGAAGTCCGAACACCACCGCCAGCGTCACGAGCACGTAGGCGGTGAAACCGGAGGCGCGCGCGATCAGCCATTGCCACTCCACGTCCTGTTCTCACCCAGTCCTTTCCGGCCACGCACCCGCGCGGACGACTTCACCCGAAGACGTGACCAAAATCCCTGCCAGGCCGCGTGAAGCGAGAAACCGTGCGCCGCTTCCGACGCCGCGGACGAAGGCGGTCGTCGCCGCCACATCGGCCTCCTCGCAGGTCGCCGCGATGACGCTCACCGTGGACAGTCCCCGCCGGGCAGGATAGCCGGTCTCAGGTTCAAGCAGGTGGTGGCGGTCGATGCCGCCCTGCCGCCAGCGCCTGCGCAGCACGCCGGACGTCGCCATGGCGCCCCGCCGGAGCAGAATGGTCTCGCCACGCAATGCGTCAACGCCTATCGGCCACGCGTCGTGGTCAGGCGGTGCACCACGCACCGCGAGGTCCCCACCGGCGTTCACGAGCGCTGTTGTGATGCCGCAGGCCTGAAGGGCCGCGAGCGCAGCGTCCACAGCCATGCCCTTCGCGATGCCGCCGAGGTCGAGGGCGACGCCCGCCGGCACGGTGATTTCCTGGCGCTCGAGGTCAAGTTCGACCTCGAGCCAGCCGCCACCGGCAGACACGTCTGACGCGAGCTGCGGCAGTTCGGTATCGGTCCCGATCTCGCTGAACGTCCGGTCGTATCCCAACCGCTTGATCTGGTGGAGCAGCGCGGGATCGAAGGTACCGTCCGTCATGCGAGCCCACATGAGGGCCCGCGCGACGACCGCGAAGAGGAGCTCGCTTGCGGCGAACGGGCGCCCAGCAGCTCGATTCAGCGCAGAAAGCTCGCTCTGCGGGCGAAATCGGCTCAACGACTCGTCCCAGTTGCGAAAGAGGTTGTGTGCCATCCTGACCGCTTCCGGCAAGTCGGTGGCCGAAGTCTGCACCTCGACCGTCGTGCCCATTGCCCTGAAGGTTGAGGAGACCACCGGAACAGCCGCCATCCTACGAAACCGTGGACTGCGTGAACGGCTGCACGCTCTGGCTGCTGCCAAAGTCGAATCCCTGGCCCGAGGACTGGCTCGGTCCTGCCCCGCCCGAGGTTCCCGAGGGCTGTGTGGGCGTCTGCGCAGTCGCTCCTGTCCGGCTCGTGACTCCAGTCAAGTGCCGCGCCGCAGCCTGCCAGAGCAGTATGAAAGTCAGCACAGCCGCCCACGACAGGACACGCTTCATGGTGCGCGCCCTGCCGGTCGCCTCTTCCCGGGACATTTCAGGCGGAGCAGTGCGTGTGCCGTGCGCGGCAGGTCCTCCTGCTATATCTTCCATGCTGTGTCGACTCCCCCCGCGCAGCATTCTGACACGCAGGCCTTAAAGTGTGCTGAAGCGGATCTTAATGGCCCTTGTGCCCACCGTCTCGCACTTGGCTTCTGTGGTCGGATGTCGCACGGTGCCGGCATGTGGCACCGTCCGCAGAGCGGCGCCGACCAGGTCAGCCCAGCTGACAGACGCTACACAGGACGTAGCAGCCCAAGCCTGTCGCACTCTACGCTTCAATCATATTGGCTTCAAAAATCTTGAATTGAAGCGCGCAGCACCGCGGCCGTCGGCTCGGCCACCGCTTCGAGCCTCTCGGGCTTTCTCGGCCATGCGACCAGCATGACCTTTGACTGGCCCCTGCTCCTTTGCACTGGCTTTGCCGTCGTCACGGCGTCGCTCCTCGACTCCTGGTTCATGGCCACCCGCACGAAGCCGTCGTGGGTAAAGTGGTTCTACGGCCTCCTGCTGCTCGGGGTAGCGGCCAAGCTCGTGCTCTAGGTACCTGCCGCCGCGCGGTCCGGGCAGCATGGCGGCTCCCGGCAAGAAGCTGCGGCCCCTCGCCGATCTTCCGGCGAGGGGCCGCAGCGGTCCAAGGCGCAGCCCTATCCCTCGACGACAGGCACCAGGCGCAGACTGCGCGCCGCGCAGGCAACGGCGTCAGGCCCCACCTCAAGACGAAGCTCCATCTCACCCAGTTCCGGCGCCTCATCGGCGAGCAGGCTGAGGCGCAGGAGGGCATCGCTGATCCTCAGCTCCGCCTGCTCATCGCCTTCAAGGCCGTACGCATGCAGGCTGCGCCGGGCAAGCGCCTGGGCATCGCGATCCGTCAGCGGCACGATGCGTTCGAGCGCGGACCCCTGACCCGCAGCCAGCGGCTGCAGCGCGATGATCGGGCCGAAGAGCGGATCCTGCACAACCTGGACCGCGACGCTGTGCATCTGATCGCCTTGCGTCTCTTCGGTCGCCTGGAGTCCCAGGTGGCGGAGGACGTCCGTGAGCAGCGCTGCGGATGGCTCCCGGTCACCGGACGCCAGGTGATCGCGCAGGAGATCGCGCGCCGCTGCGGTGTCGCAGCCTTCAAGATCCGGGATGCGCCCATGCGACTGGTTCTTGAAGCGCGCATAGCGGACCGCCTGCCCAAGGGCGCGCACGGCACGCTCGGGGAAGGGATAGACCGGAATGCGTTGGCAGCACGTGTCGATCCAGTCGAGCGGCGCCCTGCCGTCGATGGATAGGAGGAAGTTGGCGACAATCGGTTTCGTCGCGCCCGACTCCTCCACCACTTCGTTGACCGCTTCCGCGATCTTGCGCGCAACCTCCTCGCTCTGGGACATCCCGACCGGGATGAAGAGGACGATCACCGCATCCACGTCAGGGTTGCGCAGAAGGGACGGCAACACTTTCCGGTACCCTTCCGCGAGGGCCTCGAAGCCGAGGTCGATCGGCGGCAGGGCCAGTTCGAGACCTTCCTTGGGCAGGCCATCCACCGTGATGACCGCCCCGCCGGCGGAGTTGGTCACGACGGCCACGCGACCTCCCTGCGGCAGCGGAGCGCCATCGAGGAGCGCCGCTACATCGAATAGCTCCTCGAGGGTGTCCGCGCGGATGATGCCTGCCTGGCGGAAGAGCCCCTCGAACGTGCGGTCGCGCGGTTCGCCGCCGAATTCCGAGACGGCAGCGCCGCCGCGGGTGCGTGCGCTCTTCACCACGAGCACCGGTTTCTCCAGGGTGAGACGCCTGCAGATGCGCGTGAACTTGCGGGGATTGCCGAACGACTCGAGATAGAGCGCGATGAGCGATGTCTCCGGGTCACTCTCCCAGTACTGCAGGAGGTCGTTGCTCGAGACGTCCGCCTTGTTGCCCATGCTGACAAAGCTCGAGACACCGACGCCGAGCCGGCTGGCGTAATCCAGGATGGCCACGCCGAGCGCCCCCGACTGGCTCGCGATGGCCAGCCGGCCACGACGCGGCATCACCGGTGCGAAGCTCGCGTTGAGCGGCGCGTCCGGTGTCGTCGTGAGCAGGCCGAAGCAGTTGGGTCCCAGCAGGCGGATGCCGGCCTCGCGCAGCCGATGGGCGAGCTCCTGCTGTTCCGAAACCGCCCCCGCATCGGCGAAGCCTGCCGAAAGGATGGCGACGCTACCCACGTGCGCCTCGATGCACTGATCGACAATATTGCGCACCTGCATCGCCGGAACGACCAGGAGGGCAAGGTCCACAGCCTCGGGCAGATCGCGCAGCTGCGGGTACGCGCGCACTCCAGCCACGGCACGAGCGCTGGGATTCACGGGGTAGACCGTGCCTGTGAAGCCGCTCTCCACGATGTGGCGGAACACCACGTGGCCCAGGTGGCTCGGATCGCGCGAGGCGCCGATCACCGCCACTGTCTGCGGATGCAGGAACGGGCGCAGCGACGCCGCCGTCGCCATCTGCTCTCGGGTTTCGTGCAGCGCGCGGCTGCGCTCCGTCTCGGCGAGCGGCAGAACCATGTGTACAGCGGTATAGTCGTCCGGATCGTAGTGGTGCTGGACTTCGAAGCCGGAGTTGCGGAAGACCTGGATCATCTTCTGGTTCTCCTGGAGCACGTAAGCCTCGAACCGGCGCATGCCATAGCGCCAGGCCACTTCGGCCATCTCCTCCAGGAGCAGCGTGCCGATGCCGTAGCCATGGAACCGCTCGTCCACGAAGAAGTCGATTTCGGCACCGTCTGCGTCGGTGCGCAGGAAATGGCTGATCCCGATGATCGTGTCGCCCGAGATGCAGAGCATGGCGTACTTGTCCGGCAGCTCGCTCTCGAGCATCTCGGCGATCTTGCCGTCGTCGACTTCCCTCACCGCATGGAAGAACCTGTAGTAGAGTGACGTCTGCGACACCCCCTGGAACAGGGCATGCAGCATCCTCCGCTCCTCATCGCTGCCTGTCGCCTCGCGCACGTCCGCAACCCGGCCGTCCCGCAAGATCACCCGCAAGGTGATCACCTCCGCGCATCGCTGCTCCTATTGTGCCAACCGCAGGCGGCGCATGCCATAGGCTCCATGGTGCAATCTCAGCTCCGGTGCAACCTTCATCTACCACCGGGGTGCGATGTCCTCTCCCCAAGTCCCGTCGAATGGCGCTATGATTCTTATGGTGTGTTCCCTGCGAAAGGGGTGCCCCATATTGCCGCATCCGGCTGCGATGATCTACAGCGACGCCTACCAAGGCTACCGCTTCTCCTCGGACCACCCCTTCAACCCCATCCGCCTGCGTTGGACCTACGAGATGATCGAGGAACTCGGCCTCTTGGCGCCAGGCGAGCTGAGGGGGCCGGAACCGGCGTCCCTCGAGGATCTCGTCCAGGTGCACAGCCTCTCCTACATCCGGGAGGTGCAACGGCTCTCGGAGGGCGGCCCGATCCGAGACTCATCCGTTCTCTATGGCCTTGGCACCGAGGACGACCCAGGCTTCCCCGGCATGCACGAAGCGGCGGCACTGGCCGTGGGTGGCACGCTCGCAGGTGCTCGAGCCATCGCCTCGGGTGAACTCTTGCACGCCTTCAATGTCGGCGGCGGCCTGCATCATGCATTCGCGGCCCAGGCTGCGGGCTTCTGCATCTATAATGACATCGCCCTCGGCATCCTCGCGTTGCGTGATGCAGGCCTGCGCGTCGCCTACATCGATATCGACGTCCATCACGGCGACGGCGTACAGGAGATCTTCTACCGCGATCCACAGGTACTCACCATCTCGTTCCATGAGAATGGACGCTACCTCTTTCCCGGCACCGGCAGCGTGGAGGAGCTCGGCGCGGGTCCAGGACTGGGCACCTCGCTCAACGTGCCCCTGGAGCCCTTCACCGACGATGCCTCATGGCTAGAGCTCTTCGAGGCGATCGTGCCGCCGGCTCTCGCAAGCTTCCGCCCCGACGCCCTCGTGACGCTTCACGGCTGCGATGGGCACGTGCTCGACCCGCTCGCCGACATGCGCCTCTCGACCCGCTTCTACTGGCAGACGGCGGCACGTATCCACGAATTCGCGCATGAGTTTGCCCAGGGAAGATGGCTGGCGCTGGGTGGCGGCGGCTACGAGCTGCTGCGTGTGGTACCGCGCGCCTGGACCCTCGTTTGGGCCGAGATGCGCGGCACGCCGATCGCGGAGTGGGCCGAGGTGCCGCCCGCGTTCAACGCTCGGCATCAGCCGGTCGGGACTGACCCGCTTCCGCGACTGCTCGTCGATCCGTCCGGCCTCGTTCCGCCGCTCGATCGCCAGAGCGAGATCGCGGGGCGCAACCGCGCGACCTTGGCGAGGCTCAGGCAGATCTCGCCCCTGCTGTAAGGTCTCACTCGGCGGCAGGAGTTCCCCTTTGGAAGTGCGAACCGTGCCTTATATGATGGGTTGCTGGCGAAAGTGGGCGGTGGCAGCCGCCCTAGCCTTACTCCTGGTGTCGAATCTGGCCTTGCCCGCCATGGCGTCGCCATCTCTCAGCGAACTTGAGAGCGAGCTGCACAGCGTCCATGTCAACCTGGTGGCCGACCGTGCGCAGCAGAGCACGCTGCAGGCGGAAAGCAGCCAGACCCAGGCTGAGCTGAACCAGGTGGATCAGGAACTGCAGGCGAAGCAGAACTCGATTGCCGCGACGCAGGCGGCGATCGTGCGCACCGAGGACGAGATCGGCACCGAGAGCCGTCGCCTGGCGGCAACCCAGAGATCCGCCCAGCAGGAACAGGGTGGTCTTGACGCTGTGCTGCTCTACACGGAGCAGTACGGTCCTCTCGGCTACCTCGCGGTGCTCCTGCGCGTCAACAGCTTTTCCGACTTTGTCACGCGTCTGGGCGATGTCGCCCAGGTCGCATCATTCGAGCGCGGTCTGGTCCAGCACCTGAACCACTACGCCGATCTCATCCACCACTACCTCGTGGCGCTCGACCAGACGAAGGCCAAGCTGGCAACCCAGCGCGCGACCCTCGTGCAGCAGCACAATCAGCTCGCACAGGTGGCCTCTCAGCGCCGTCAGGTGCTGGCGACCCTGGCAGGCGAGCAGCAGAAGCTGACAGCCGTCGAGGCAGATCTGCAGACGCAGGGACAGAACCTCTGGAACGCCATCCAGCAGATCAAGGCGGAGCTGGCCGACGGTCAGTTGAGCTCGTCGCAGATCTTCTCCATCGTCCAGTCCATCTCGGCCATCTACGGCATCGACCCCTTGCTGGTCATGGCCGTGATCCGCGAGGAAAGCGGCGGCAACACCCACGCGGTGTCCTCCGCAGGTGCGGAAGGGCTGATGCAGTTGATGCCGAGCACGGCCGCCGAGCTCGGCGTGACCGATGCTTTCAACGCCGAGCAGAACGTGCACGGCGGCATAGCCTATCTGGCCTACCTGATCAAGCTGTTCAACGGCAACATCCCTTTCGCCCTCGCCGCTTACAACGCAGGTCCGGAAGCCGTCAAGCAATATGGCGGCATCCCGCCCTATCCGTCGACCCAGAATTATGTCAAGAACATCATGTACATGTATCAGCACGGCATATGATCCCATGCAGGATCTGGGGTTCCGACACGAAAATGCACCATAAGACAGGATCCGCATATGAGTGGGGGTCAAGGCATTGCGCGTCCTGGTGACTGGCGGCGCCGGATTCATAGGCTCCAATACGGTTGATTGGCTCATAGAGCATCGACATGCCGTTTCCGTGGTGGACAACCTGGTCACCGGGTTCCGGGAACAGGTACATCCACAGGCGCACTTTCACGAAGTGGACATCACGGACGAGTCTGAACTGAGGCGCGTCTTCGCCGCGGAGGAACCGGAGGCGGTCATCCATCTGGCAGCGCAGATGGATGTGCGCGTCTCCACGCGTCGACCTGCCTACGACGCGCAGGTGAATATTCTCGGCAGCCTCAACGTGATCACCGCTGCCGTGGCGGCCGGGACGCGCAAGATCGTCTATGCCTCGAGCGGCGGGGCCATCTACGGCGACCCCGACTACCTACCCGTTCGCGAGGACCATCGCATCAGGCCGCTTTCGCAGTACGGCGTGACAAAGCACACCGTCGAGCACTACCTCTTCCTTTACGCCCATCTCGAGGGCCTCCGCTATACCGCGCTGCGCTACGCGAACGTCTACGGGCCACGGCAGAATCCTTCGGGTGAAGCCGGAGTCATTGCCATCTTCGGACGAAGCCTGCTCCTCGGTCAGCCATGTCGGATCTTCGGCGACGGCGAGCAGACGCGTGACTACGTCTACGTAGGCGATGTGGTCGCCGCAAACGTGATGGCGCTGAGCGCCGGAGACGATGAGGAGGTCCACATCGGCACCGGTATCGAGACCTCGGTCAACGAACTGCACCAGGCCCTCGCGGAGATCTGCGGCAGCCGCAGGCCGGCCCAGCATGAACCAGAGCGGCCAGGCGAGGTTCGGCGCATCTCGCTCGACGCCTCTCTTGCCGCACGGCGTCTGGGCTGGGAGCCCAGAGTGTCACTCACGGCAGGGCTTGAGCGCACCGTCGCCTATCTGCGCGACCGCATGGCCGAAGGGCGACTCGCGTGAATGTGCCGGGACATCCCGCCTGAAACACCGAACAGCAGGGCGCCCGCAACACGGGGGCGCCCTGTCTCATGTCCGCTGGAGAACCCACCGCCGCGGCGGTGCCGCATGCTGCTTCCGTCTCTGCCCAATCCGCTGACGCGCCGGGCCAGGAGGCGTTCCCTTCAGAGCAGGCCGGGCGCCCCCATCAGCACCACGAGCACCGAGCCGAAAGCGATGAAGGGGCCGAACGCGAAGGCGTCCCTGCCCGTAGCCTTGTGCGTGAGGAGCAGACCTGCCGCGTAGAGCCCGCCGCAGACCACCGCGAGCAGCAGGGCGGCGAGGCCGCGCTGCCAGCCAAGAAGAAAGCCGACGGTGCCGAGATACTTCACGTCGCCGAAACCGAAACCGCCCCGGCCGATCCACGCAATCAGGAAACCGATCGCAAGGAGCAGGACGGCGCCTGAGAGCCCGAGCAGATAGGCCTGCGCACCAACTGGCCAGAGCGCCACCAGTCCGAGGCCGAAAGCGCCTAGGAGAAGCCGGTTCGGGATGATGCGCAGCCGGATGTCGACCACAGTGGCCACGATGGCGAGCCAGAGCAAGACGAGATCGAGAGGCAGTGCGGGTCCGGGCTCCACGTGCCAGAGAAGCGTCGTGCCCAGGATCGCCAGCGCCTCGATCCAAATGTCCT
>JAJYNV010000020.1 GCA_021786135.1 Bacillota bacterium | reverse complement strand
GTGCGGTAGACGGGGCCCTCGTAGCGCCGGTAGAAGGCCTCGAAGGCCGTGGCATCCCCGGAGCGCACCGCCTCGACGAGCGCCGCAGCATCACCCAGCACGGGGACGTGGTCCGCCGCTCGGGGGGGGGTGCGGACTTCCGTGTTGGTCTGAGGGCGACTTCTTGCTCATGGGAGGCAGCGGACCCAGGTTCCAGGCTGATCGGGTTCGCACTCCGAGGGGGCAAGACGAGCGATGAGCCTGCCGAGTTGTCCGAGCCACCCGCGCGCCAGAGTTTCGCGCTGGGGCAGCTACGGCACGCGCCGGCGGCAGCGGTTCCACTGCTCGGGTAACGGCGGCCACACCTTCACCGAGACCCTGCCTCGGCAGATGACTGCCACCGGCGACTGCGACGAGTGCGAGCGCCGGCTGGCCGCGCACGAGGGGCCACCGGGACCGCGCCAGGGAACCTACACGGTGCGCGAGATCGCCACGGCGCTCGTCCGGGTCGGCGAGGGGATGAGCTACCGCAAGGCGGCCCGGCTGATCCGAGGCAAGGCCCATCGGCTGATCCACCGCGACGGACGGATGGTTGCTGACTGGGTGGAAGCCTACGTGCCGCTCCTGGCCGCGTCGCACGCACCGACGGCCTGGCCGGACGTGCTGCTGCTCGACGAGATCCCGTTTCACATCCGCTACCAGAACAAGCCGTCGGGCCGGCAGCCCTACTCCGTGCTCGGGGCGTTCGAGTGGCGACCCGACGGCGAGCACAAGCTGGTCCGGTTAGAGGCGCGCGGGGGAGCCAGCAAGCAGGACTGGATCGAGTTCCTCTCCTCACTGCCCGGCACGCCTCGACGCATCGTCTGCGACGCGGCCAAGTCGCCGTTGGCGGCGATGGCTGCCGTCTGGCCGCAGACCGCGATGCCGCCGGGATCGGGCCAGACGCCCGAGGTGTTCCTCTGCCACTACCACCTGGGCAGGCGCTTCCGCGAGCTGCTGAAGAAGCACAGGGCCCTCGACCACCCGGCTGCCGCGCTCATCGAGGACGCCTTCTCGGGACCGTGGAAGTGGCGCTGGTTCGTGGCGACCGCCCACAGCCTCGCCGTGCCAGCGATCCAGACTTGGCTCGACGCCTACGAGAGCCGTGTGGCCTGGCAGGTCGAGCACATGCGGGACGAGACGGCGAGCACCGGGCCACTGGAGACGCAACTCCGCGAGATCCGCGACACGCTGACCTACCGCCGTTTCTCGATCCGCAACCGTGAGCGCCTAAACCGCTGGCTGCTGCTCTGGCAGCTCAACTACAACGGCCACGCCGGCGAGCGCCACTACTCGACGCTGATCCGCGCCGCCCTCGCCTCACGCGCTGGCTACGCTCCGCCCCGTCGTCAGATCACTGACGCTGCTGGCCTGAGTTCCCTTTGGCGTTAGGGTCTGGGGCAGGAGAAGCCAACGCCGCGTCAATCTGACCGATCAAGGTCGGGAGGTCGTTCTGGACGACGCCTTCCAGGATGTCGAGGTCGATCTGACCATAGTCGTGCGCGATCCTCTCGCGCATCCCCTTGGCCTGCTTCCACGCAATGCCTGGCATGGCTGCCTGCTGTGCTGGCGTCACACGCTTCAGGAGTTCGCCGACCTCCTCGACTCGCTTGGCAGCGGCATCGACCACCATCTGATTGTCGCGCCACTTCGCACCACCGGCGCGAACATGCTGTCGGGCGAGCTGGGCACTGGCCTTCGCCGCCTCAAGGTGCTGTTGATCCCGCTCGTTCATAGAGGACCACTCCCTCCTTCTTGGCGCGGCGCAGGACGGTCTCATTCAGCGCCCGCGCATTGATTACGTCGACGTCCCGGTTCAGGAGCCTCTCAAGCTGCTCCTGGATGTCAAGAATGGTCCCAAGCCGGACCGGCGAGCTGGGGAGCGCCTCGACCATTACATCCACGTCAGAGTCTGGCCGGAAGTCCGACCGCACAGAGGAGCCAAAGGCGGCGAGTCGGGCAAGTCCGTGGTCTTCCGCCAAGCGTTTCAGTACACGACGCGAGATCGGCGGCAAGGATGGGTGAAGCCGGCCCAGCATCGCGGCGTCGAAAGAACCGTGCTCGTGGGGGTTGCGGAAAGTCCGCAGCGCCGATCCCTTCACCGATGTCATGCGGAGGCCGCGCTCGCGCAGTGTCAGGTCTTCTCGAAGGATCTCTCTCACGTCGTCACGCTCAGTGATCTCGAATGGCAGCGCATCTTCCCGAGCGCGATTGACTTGCCCGAGGGTCGCATGGAGTTGGGCAACGTCGGCGGGCTCGGCGAACGGAGATAGGACGATGAGGTAGCCATCGCGGTCTCTTCCGGCGAACTCGACAGCCGCGTTCGCACGCACGGACACGTCTATTGCTCGCTCAACGGAAACGACACGTAGGCTGAACTCCACGAGCGCCTTGGCAGCCGGATGGCTCGGGTTGATCGCGTATCGCGGGGATCGCTCATCCTCCGCCTTTACGAGCTGGTCATCGGATAGAGAAGTGGCCGCGCGTTGGACGCTGGTGAGCGGAGCAGACAACGCATCCGCAATCTCGTTTAGGCGCATGCCAGCCGGTCGCTGCGCGAGCGCGATCACGACTTCGTTGGCGCGTTCTCCGTGCCTGGTGCTCATGACATCACTATGCTACGCATATCGCGTAGTGTCAAGAATGAGCATCCAGACCAACACGGAAGTCCGCACCC
>JAJYNV010000179.1 GCA_021786135.1 Bacillota bacterium | reverse complement strand
GCAGGATGGCGAGATCGGGCGCAATCAGGTAGGCCCCGGCGTCATCTCGCGCGCCGAGGAGAAGATGCGGGTCCGAGAACGACAGGTCAAGGGACGATAGCGCGTGGTCCAGCGCCGCCGGACCCAGCTTGCAGCCTCAGCCGGAGGCGGATGACAGCGTCGTCAGGCGCTCGTGCAAGGTGGTCACTCCCTTCGGCGCAGCGCCTCCTGGCGCATGCAGGGCGACCGTACCACACGACTCGGCCAGGGCCAAGTCCTATGCGTTCAGCGTATATGCCGCGGCCACCGCCTGGACGAGGTCGCCTTCCTCGCCCGGCAAAATGGTGCGCACGTCGAACAGCAGGTGATCGTCCTCGATGCGCCCGACGACGGCGGGCCGTCCCAGACGCAGGCGCCTGTGCAGTTCCTCAAGATCAGCCGCCGACAGCGCAACGCCCCAGGACGGCAGAGCCGTCTCAGGCAGGGAGCCGCCGCCGGCCCGGCCAGCGAGCGCTACCAGTTCGCACGCCACGCCGGCGCGACGCATCCTCCCACGCAAGCGCATGGCAGCAGCTTTCAGGGTGACTGCGGGCGCCTCGAGCATCCGAACAGCCGGCACCGCGTCGCGACCGTCCATGAGGTAGAGGCGCAACGTCTCCGCCAGGGCGGCGATCGTCATCTTGTCCGGACGCAGAGCACGGTAGAGCGGCGCACGCCGCAACTCGGCGACCAGATCCTCGCGTCCGAGGATGATCCCCGCCTGTGGGCCGCCAAGCAGCTTGTCGCCGCTCATCGTCACTATGTCCGCGCCTGAGGCCAGGACTCGTTGCACGGTCGGCTCGTCGCCCAGCGTCGTCAGCGCGCCGGAGCCAAGATCCTCAAGGAAGAGGATGCCGCGGTCATGCGCCAACGCGGCCAGTTCCTCGCCCTCCACCCGCAAGGTGAATCCGATCTGCCGAAAATTCGACGGATGGACACGCAAGAGGGCGGCCGTATCGGCATCGATGGCCTGTTCATAGTCCCTCAGGTGGGTGCGGTTTGTCGTACCGACCTCGTGCAGAATGCTGCCACTCTCGCGCAGCACGTCTGGTATGCGGAACGAGCCTCCGATCTCCACAAGCTCGCCGCGCGAGATCACCGTCTCGCGCCCGGCGGCGAGCGTCCTCAGCACCAGGAAGACTGCTGCCGCGTTGTTGTTGACGACCAGCGCCGCGGGGGCTCCCGCAAGCCGGCGGAGCAGCCCTTCGAGGTGATCCTGCCTGCTGCCGCGCCTGCCGCTCTCGCGGTCGAACTCGAGATCGGAGTAGCCGCTGCCGGCGCGGGCAGCCGCCTGCGCAGCACTGGGCGCCAGGGGGGCGCGTCCGAGGTTGGTGTGGAGCACAACGCCAGTGGCGTTGATCACATGCCGCAGCCCGTCGTCGTCGAGGTAATCGAGGCGGCGCAGCGTCGCCTCGGCGATCCGCGCAGGCGCCACCGTCTCCGCCGCCAGCGCCTCACCGCGCGCGATGCGCTGCCTCATGTCCTCTACCGTTTCGCGCAGCGCATCCCGCACACGCTCCCGCGGATAGCGCTGCGCGAGCTCCTCGATCTCCGGCGCCGCGATCAGCCGGTGCAGCGCTGGCAGGTCACGCATCCGCAGTGGCGCCATGCCTACTCCTCCTCGGTTCCTGACCCGTCGCTGGCCTTGGTGTCGCCGTAGCGGCCCAGGATCGTCTCACGCGTGATGAAGATGCCCTTCGGCTCAAGTTGGTCGCGGCGATGGTGCAGGCGCTCCAGCCCCTGGGGGTGGTACACGGTCATGACCCAGCGCAGGTAGGTGCCCGTGACGAAACGGCGCCAGGGCGTAAAGCCCATTTCCTTCACTTCGAACCCGAAACGGCGCACGCCGCGGAATGCGACGGAAATGCCGAAAAAGACGTCGAGATCGCTATAGTGCGGGCTCTCCTGGATCAGCACCGCCAGTTCCCGCATCGCCCGCTCGAACAGCGGTAGCGATCGGATCGCCCCAAGCGCAGCCAGCTGCGGATTGCGGAAGTGCACTTCGCCCACCACATCGCCCGGCTTGACGGTGCGCCCGTCCTTCAGGGTCGCAGGCAGGCCGCGGTACGTCACGCGGCCGATGCGCATCACGCTGCGCACATCTCCGATGCGCTCCACGTGGTTGATCCGTTCAAAACCAAGCTCCCAGACACCCCACACCGCCTGCAGCACTCGGCGTCCGAAGCTGATGGGCTCCTCGTGCGCCAGGAGTTCCGACAGGGTCACGGCCCTGTAGCCCTTCTCGGCCAGGCGCGGCAGGGCGATTTCGAGCGCCTTTGCGGTGTGCAGGCGGCCGTCGCCGCCCGCATCGTGCAGTAGGTAGATCTGTCCCGGCCGGAGCGCCGCCACGATGCGATCCGCCAGCTCCTGGGGATCCTGCGCCGGGCGCCAATCGCCGGGATCGTACGACCAGAGCGCGATCGTCTGCCCATGGGCCCTGGCCGCGAAGGGCAGCGCCAGGTTCATGTGACCCCAGGGCGGCCGCATGTGCCTTGGTTCCTTGCCGCTCGCCGCCGCCACCATGCGCCTCCCGTCGCGCAGCTGGCGAACCGTGGCAAGGGGACCGAGGAGCCACGCGCTGCGATGCACCGCGCCATGGCTCGCCACCTCGTGTCCCTCGGCGGCGATCCGCTGCGCAAGTTCCCGGTGGCGGTCCGCCTCGCTGCCCACCATGAAGAAGGTTCCCTT
>JAJYNV010000145.1 GCA_021786135.1 Bacillota bacterium | reverse complement strand
TCGCCGGGTCTGGGTCGCGAGCAGCAGCTCGTGGCGCTGTTGGGCACTCCGTTCGCGCTCGGCCGCGGCGGCCGCCTGCGCCGAGTAGGCCTCGAGCCGGCCCGCCACCGACGCCCCGAGGCGGTCGAGGTGGGCGACGCGTCCCGACAGACTCGCCGTCAGGGCAGTCACCTCGGCCATGGCAGCTTCGCCTGCCTTGGTGGCTCGCGCGCTGCCACTCTCCTCCGCCTCTTGCGCCTCAAGCCGCGCCGAGGCGCGTGTGCGCGCCTGCGCTAGGCGCTCGATGCGCCTGCGCCCGAGACCGATCTCAAGTTCCGCGATCCGCCGGCGCAGCACCTCTGCGGCTTCCGCTTGCTCGGCATCGATCGCCAGCTCCGGCAGTTGGGCCTCCACCTCGGCAAGGTGCGCACGCTCGAGGTCCGCCTCATGGTCCGCCCGAGCAAGCTCTGATACAGCCTCCCGGCGACGTTCCCGGTAGACCGAGGCGCCCGCAGCGTCCTCAAGCAGGCGGCGGCGCTGGCCGGGCTCCTGGTTTACAACTTCCTCGACCCGACCCTGCCCGATCCAGGCGTAGCCTTCCGCCAGGCCCAGGTGCGCCACGAGCCGCTCGATGTCCCGCGCTCGGCAGGAGACGCCCTGCAGGCGATACTCCGTCTCACCGCCGCGATAGATGCGGCGCACAATCTCCACTTCGCTCTGGTCAATCGGCAGTGCGCGGTCACCGTTATCGAACGTGAGGCGCACTTCGCACATGCTGGCAGCCCGGCGCTGTGCCGAGCCGGCGAACAGCACCTCTTCCCTGTTCTCAAGCCGCTGGTCGCTCGATCGGCCTGACGACAGAGCCCAGCGCACCGCCTCGGTAAGGCTCGACTTGCCCGTCCCGTTCGGGCCCACAACGGCCGTGAACGACGGTGCAAGCTGCACTGTCGTCGGCTCGGCGAACGACTTGAATCCCGAGAGATAGATCTCTTTGAGGTACAGTGCGGATGAAATCCTTTCTGGCCCCGACGCTCAAAGGCAACGTCGGGCAACGCTTCATCTCCTGCGACCAAGGTTGCAGTGCCGTCCTAGCTTCGCTCAGATGGCCGGGCCTTCCTGCCGCGGATCCCTACTGGCTTGCAGCAGGACGCGTGCGGCGCAGCACGAGGTAGGCACCCGCAAAGAGGGCCGTAGCCCCTACCCCGATCGCGAGAGGCAGCAGCTGCCGCGGAGCCAGGGGTGCCGTCGCCACGATGGCGAGGAGCAGGAGGATCTCGAAGCGGCCCAGCCATGGATGAAAGGCGAGCCTCAGGCGCAGGTGGTCCGGCCTGTGCTCCTCGAGCCAGGGCCGGTAGTAGATCTGCGTCGCGACGATCAGCATCCAGACGAAGATCGATTGGAATCCCGTCGCCGTGACCAGGTACAGGAACGCCGTCTTGGGCAGGAAGTAGGTGAGCAGGCTGACGATCAGCAGCAAGGCGCCAGTCACCGCATTGGCCGCGCGAGGGATGCCGTGCGGCATGCGCTCGAGTGCCCGGGGCGCATCCCCTGCACGTGCGAGACCCGCCAGGACGCGGTCGGTGGCGAACATGCCCGCATTCATGGCGGAAAGCACCGCCAACAGGATCACGACATTGAACACGTCCACCGCCCATGGCCAGCCGAAATGGTCTAGCGCCGCAAGGAAGGGGCTCTTTCCGCTTGCCGGCACAGCCTGCCAGCCGACGACGGCCGTGATAGCCAGCACGGCGCCGATGTAGAGGATATACACGGCGATCGTCACGTAGCGCACAGCGTGGCCGATCGTGCGCTCAGGCCGGCGTACGTCCGCCGCCGCAAGCCCGAGCACGCCAGTGCCCGACATCGAGAACATCACCAAAATCATGGCGGCGGCGATGCCGTGGAAGCCGTGCGGGAAGAATCCGCCGCTTATGTTCCAGCTCTGCAGCCCGTGCCCGAGCGGCAAGGGCCACGCGAGAAAGAGCGCTGATGCGATGACGAGGATGAATAGCCCGATGGCGAGCAACTTGATCACCGACATGCCGGACTCCACCTCGCCAAAGCCCTTCACGGTGAGGAAGTTGATGCCCGAGATCGCGAGTGCAAAGCCCGACGACAGCACCCATGTCGGCACGTACGGCAGCCAGAGCGCCGCGAAGGTGGCGGCGGCCGTCGCTTCCGCAGCCAAGTTCAGCACGCTCGAGAACCAGAAGATCCACCCGCCCACGAACGTGAAGCCAGGGCCGAGGGCCCGCCTGCTGTAGACGAGAAACGAGCCCTGGCGCGGATCCGCCGCCGACATCTCCGCGAGCGCCGTCATCTCGATCGCCATGGCTGTGGCCCCGATGAGATAGGCGACGACGAGACCCGGGCCAGCGTCGCGAATCGCCTGACCGCTGGCCAGCAAGAGACCCGAACCGATGATGCCGCCGACCGTCATCAGCGTCAGCTGGGGCGTGCGCAGGTCCCTCGTCTGGGCATCCTGCCCCGCGTAGCGACGAGCGACATGGGACTGGGTAGAGAACTTCCGTGTGAATGTGCCCATGTCGCTCGTGTTCCCTCGCACCGGACTCCACATGCAAAAGCAAACACGACTTCGCCCGCGCTGCGCCAAGGCGTACACTGGACACGCAGGGGATCCTGCGCCACAGCACTTTTTTGGGAGGTGGCGACCGGCGCCCGGACGCCGGCAGCACATGGCAGCGCCAAGAGAGATCCAGGCACCGACGGGCAATCAGTTGACA
>JAJYNV010000350.1 GCA_021786135.1 Bacillota bacterium | reverse complement strand
CGGGGAGGGGATCCCGGTTCTGAGGAGGGCGGCACTTCACAACATTGGCGATGTAGCAGGAGGTACGGTCGATCCCGATCTCTTCTACGAGAAGCCGGTCCAAGAGCTTGCCGGAACGCCCGACGAACGGCTCTCCCAAGCGATCTTCTTCACGGCCAGGACCCTCGCCGACGAACATCAGGTCTGCCGTAGGATCTCCTACTCCGAACACCACTTGGGTCCGCCCGGCTGCCAACGGACATTTGGTGCAAGACAACGCTTCTTCGCGGACCGAGCGGAGCGGGTCTTCGGCATCGAGGCTTCCGCCTCCTGCCAGTCCATACCCGTGAGGATGCGAGGTAGGCTCGGCCACACCGGCATCGTACTCACGAGCCGAATCGATCGAACAACGGCCGGCACGATGCCGACCACCAGGTACTGGCCAAGCGAGATGGCAGGCGATCTGCCTCGGCCACAGCGTCGTGACATGTGCCGGCCGACCAGAACGGCAGCGGACCCATCCGGCGACACGCCAGCACCGGTACCGGCTTTGCGTTGCGAGCTGAGGTACAGCTCCACGACTACCGATCCTGATCCCCCTGGGGATGCTGCTTGGCGACCGCAAAGGCCCCTGCGTGGTGTGCCGAGGGACGACACTGCCAACCCAGCATCATGGGAGGTCGAACCGGTCGAGGTCCATCACTTTGACCCAGGAACGAACGAAGTCGTGCACGAATTTCTCTTTTGCATCGTCAGACGCGTAGACCTCGGCAACAGCGCGGAGCTGGGAGTTGGAGCCGAACACAAGGTCGACGGCGGTTCCCGTCCACTTTGCTTTCCCCGTGACGCGATCCTTCCCCTCGAAGACGTCCGGTCGAGATGCCGAGGGCTTCCACTCGACGTTCATGTCGAGCAGGTGCACGAAGAAATCGTTCGAGAGAGCTCCCGGGCGATGGGTGAACACGCCATGCGCAGCCCCGCCGAAATTGGCGTTCAGGACACGCAGACCGCCCACCAGGACGGTCATCTCCGGAACGGTCAACGTCAGCAGTGCCGCCCTCTCCACCAAGAGATGTTCCAGCGGAAGCTTGTTCCCGGCCTTCGCGTAATTGCGGAAGCCGTCGAAAGACGGTTCGAGGACGGCGAAGGAATCGACGTCCGTTTGCTCGATCGTCGCATCGGTTCGTCCCGGCGCAAACGGAACAGACACGTCGACTCCTGCGTCTTTCGCGGCCTGCTCGATGCCAGCGCACCCACCAAGGACGATCAGATCCGCCATGGAGACGTTCCGCGATCCAGACGTCGCACGGTTGAAAGAGCCTCGTACTCCCTCGAGCACGTCCAGCACCGCTGCAAGGGTGGAAGGCTCGTTCACCTCCCAGGTATTTTGGGGCGCGAGCCTAATCCGCGCACCATTGGCTCCACCTCGCCGATCAGTACCCCGAAAGGTCGCAGCGGAAGCCCACGCCGTCTTCACGAGCTGGGACACCGAGAGACCTGAACCAAGCAACGCTCGCTTGAGCGAAGCAATGTCGGCGTCGTTGATGAGCTCGTGGTCGACCACTGGAACGGGGTCCTGCCAGATTTCGGGCTCGGACGGCACCAAGGGGCCCAGGTAGCGCGTGATCGGGCCCATGTCACGGTGCACGAGCTTGTACCACGCCTTGGCGAAGGCTTGTGCAAATTCGTCCGGATGCTGGTGAAAGCGCCGGGAGATCGGCTCGTAGATCGGATCTGCCCGCAGCGCAATGTCGGTCGTGAGCATCACCGGCGCGTGCCGGATGGACGGATCGTGGGCATCGGGAACAGCGTCTCGAGCGGTCGGGTCGGTCGGCACCCACTGCTTGGCCCCCGACGGGCTGGTCGACAGCTCCCAGTCGTAGCCGAACAGGTTGTCGAAGAACCCGTTGTCCCACTTCACCGGGTTGGTCGTCCACGCACCTTCCAGCCCGCTGGTCCATGCATCGCTGCCGACACCGGTCCGGTAGAAGTTCTTCCATCCGAGACCTTGCTCCTCGAGCCCTGCACCCTCTGGTTCGGGACCGATGGAGCTCTCGGGATCGGGCACAGCCCCGTGGGTCTTCCCGAAAGTGTGCCCGCCTGCAATGAGCGCGACGGTCTCCTCGTCGTCCATCGCCATCCTGGCAAAGGTCTCACGGATGTCCTTCGCCGCTGCGAGCGGATCCGGGTTCCCGTTCGGCCCCTCAGGATTGACGTAGATCAGCCCCATCTGGACGGCACCAAACGGCTTCGCGAGCTCTCGGTCGCCGCTGTAACGCTCGTCGCCCAGCCAGGTGTCCTCAGGACCCCAGTAGGTGCTCTCCTCCGGCTCCCAGATGTCCTCTCGGCCAAACCCAAACCCGTAGGTCTCCAAGCCCATCGACTCCAGGGCGCAGTTCCCCGCGAAGATGATGAGATCCGCCCACGAGATGCTCGCGCCATACTTCTGTTTGACGGGCCACAACAGGCGGCGTGCCTTGTCGAGGCTTGCGTTGTCAGGCCAGCTGTTGATCGGCGCGAACCGCTGTGCTCCCCTCGATCCACCACCCCTTCCGTCGGTAACCCGGTACGTCCCAGCGCTGTGCCATGCCATCCTGACGAAAAGCGGACCGTAGTGGCCATAGTCGGCAGGCCACCAGCTCTGCGATGACGTCATCACCGTGATGATGTCCTGCTTCAACTTGCTCACGTCGAGCGACTTGATGCGCTCTGCGTAGCCGACGCCTGGATCGATCGGGCTGGCTGTTCGGGA
>JAJYNV010000290.1 GCA_021786135.1 Bacillota bacterium | reverse complement strand
GCCTGGGGCGAGTTCCAACAGGAGCACCCGCTTGTCGTCGCACCCATCTCGACGGGCATCCCGTTCGAGGCGATCAAGGGCTACCGCCCGGCCGAGGTGGCAGAGATCGTCCGCAATCTGCGGATGACGATCGCCGTCAACGGGCTCGGCCTTCCTGCCGTCAGCCTTCCAGTCGGTGTCGGCGACGGCCTCCCCCAGGCGGTGCAGGTCATCGGCCCGCGATATCGCGAGGACCTGTGCCTCTCTGCTGCGGCTGCGGTGGAGGAACGGGTCGGGATCATCACGCCGATCGATCCGGGTCCTTGAGGGGCGATGTCGCTCCGCGTCGCCGCCGAGCGAACCCGCGCTGGTCCTTGGTGCGCGGCCGGCGACGAACAACGTTGGTCCAGGCCGACTGAGAACATGACATCGCGCCGTCCCGAGTTGCAGGGGGAATCGCCATGAACCATCGCCGAGCGCTTCACCTGTTGGCGGTCGCTGGCGCAACCGAGATCGCCGCGTACCTGGCGTGGCGACCTCGAATGCTGCGCTGGGGCGCGATCGACAACGAGGCGACGGAGCCGCTTCCGGGGGACGAGCGGACGGCCCACCCGCGGCTCCAGAGCACTCGGGCCGTCACGATCGACGCTCTACCCGAGCAGGTGTGGCCGTGGCTCATGCAGATGGGCATCGGCCGCGCCGGCTTCTACGCCCACGACTGGGTGGAGCGTTTCATGTTCCGCGCACGATATGTGGAAGGGAAGCACTCGGCGACCCGCATTCATCCGGAGATCCCACCGCTGAACGTCGGCGATACGGTGCCACTCGGTGCCGGCGTCGAAGCTCCCGTCTTCGAGGTCCGACCATGCCAGCACCTCGTTGCCCAAGAGACGTTCGTGCTACGCCCACTGGCTTGGGGGCAAGACCCGCCTCATCATGCGCTACCGGGGCATCGGGTCCCTCTCGCCGGCCGCCCACGCTATCCGGCCTGAGGCGGGTCCGCTGTCGCGGCTCATCCGGCTCGCCGTCCTGCACGTGCTGGGGATCGATCTCGCCCTGCGGGCGCTGGACTTCTTCGTCGGCGATCTGCTGCACCACTACATGGACACTGGGATGCTCCTTGGCATCAAGGCCCGGACGGAGGGCAGACCCCTCGATGAGGCCTCTGCTCGGTCAGACCCGCCACGGTGGAGTCCGTGGCGGCCACGATCCGACCCGGTGCCAGAGAAGGCCCCGGTCCGGCCGCGGCCCGCCACCGTTGTGGCGATCAAGATCTTCCATACGCTCGCCTGGGTGTCGATCGAGTCGTGCGTGGTCTATGTCCTCTACGCGGGTTTCGCAGGGCGCACAGACAAGCGCGTCGGCATCGCCGGTAGCGTCGTCGCCGCCGAGACCTTGGTGTTCGCGGGCAACGGGTTTCGGTGTCCGCTCACGGAACTTGCCGAACGCTACGGTGCCGAGAGCGGCTCGGTGACCGACATCTACCTGCCGAAGTGGTTCGCGCACAACATGCCCGCCATCCACACTCCCTCCTCTTGCTTATGGCGTATCTACATGCGCGCAACCTTCGGTGCGCGGCGACTTCAGACCCTGATATTTCAGCGAAGTAGCGGCACGCGCCTGCGAATGGCGCGACAAGTGCTCCTCAACCTGGGAGAATGTGGGAGTCGAAGCCTCACAATCAGCTCAGGAAAGGAGCACCTGTCCGGTGAAGACTACCGCGCCGCTGTTCGAGATCGAGGACCGTGTCGTCACTCGGCCGCTGCGCCGTGTCACCCCGGTGGTGGTCGAAGCGGCCCGGGACGGCGTGACCGGAGTCGGGGGTATCGCCTTGTTCGGCGAGCTGCTCGATCACCTCGGCCTTGTCGAGGTGGCCGACCGGCACAACCTGCGCCCCATCGGTCCTGGGGGCTACTCGGGTGGCGAATGCTACTGCCCCCTCGTTGAGCTCCAGCTGGCCGGCGGGGATTTCCTTTCCGACGTGTCGCTGCTCGAGGACGAGGCGACGCAGCGTCTGCGGGGCAGCCACGCGCTGCCTTCCCACACGACGCTCTTCCGCTTCCTCGCCGGTGCGGACCTTGGTCGCGCCATGCGGGCCCAGTCGGTGAACCGGGAGGTGTTGCGACGCGCCTGGGCGATGGGGGCAGCACCTGCGCCGGGACGGCTCACGATCGACCCGGATGCCACCTACATCGACACCTACGGGAAGAAGAAGGAGGGATCGAAGTTCTCCTACAAGGGCGAGGTGCAGATGTCCCCGCTCGTTGGAGTGATCGGCGAGACCGGCGACGTGCTGGCGATCCGAGCGCGAGGTGGCAACGCCAGCCCGAAGCGCAAGCTCGCTTCCTTCATCGACGAGTGCGTCGCCGCCATCCCCGCCGAGGCTCGGCCTCTTTATCAGCTGTGGATCCGGATCGACTCGGCGGGCTTCTCGAAACACGTCATGGACGCCTGCGTGAGACACAAGGCGATCTTTACCATCACCGCCGAGCAGAACGCTGCGGTGCGCGCCGCGATCTGGGCGCTCGCGATGGACAAGAGCACCACATGGGCACCGGCAAAAGACGCGGATGGCGAGCTCTCCGGCTCCGAGGTCGCCGAGACCATCTATCACTTCGCTGCTCGCGACCTGCGCCTTGTTGTCCGCCGCCAGCAAAAGGCCCCCGGCGAGCAGCTGAGCTTCG
The DNA here is from genome assembly GCA_021786135.1 of Bacillota bacterium. Lineage (GTDB taxonomy): Bacteria > Bacillota > Sulfobacillia > JAJZYS01 > JAJYTV01 > JAJZQO01. Next base: position 73 of record JAJYNV010000290.1, on the reverse strand, counting down.
ACGACTCAGGCGGATGGCGGTTCTTCGCCTGCATCACCAACGCGCCGGCCAGCATCGGAGCAGTACACATCGA
>JAJYNV010000456.1 GCA_021786135.1 Bacillota bacterium | reverse complement strand
CGACGTCGCAGAAGTCCCTCTCGGCCAATCGCTGCGCCGTCGTCGCCCCGACGTTTCCCGCGCCGATCACCGTGATTTTTTTCCGGCTCATCGCGTCTCTCCCCGGGGATGTCCCCTTCGGTCCAGTGCCGTATTCCCCATCACAGGATGTCTGGAACGGTCCCGTTCCTCGGCGGAACCGGTCTCTCGAAGCAGGACACTACAACCTCCATCCGAGGGATAATATGGGATTTTCCGGGCAAGAATGGGAGATGGGTCCCCCCAAACCATGCATACCGTATACAAAGACCCGCGGGATGTCAAGGGGGAAGCCGACCATTTGAACGCGCACGAAGTAATGCCCGAAGGGAGGGATGCCTCCCGCTGACCCGAACGGTCATATTCCGCGCGTTCTCGACCACCTGTTAGGCGCCCTCTTCATGCCGTTGCCCATTCGGCGGACAGCACCGCCGCCTGCTCCAACACTGTCTGCGTCGCCTTCTCCTGCTTATCCGGCGGGTAGCCATACTTGCGCAGGATGCGCTTGACGAGCACACGGAGCTGGGCGCGCACGTTTTCACGCACCGTCCAGTCGATGGTCACGTTGGCTCGTACCGACGCCACGAGCTCGCGCGCGATGCTGCGTAGCGTGTCGTCGCCCAGCACCTTCACGGCGCTGTCATTGGTCTCCAGCGCGTCGTAGAACGCGAGCTCATCTTCGCTGAGGCCCAGCGCCTCACCGCGCCGGTCCGCCTCGCGCATCTGCTTGGCCAGCCCGATCAGCTCCTCGATCACCTGGGCCGTCTCGATGGCGCGGTTCTGATAGCGGCGGAGTGACTGCTCCAACAACTCCGCGAAGGACCGCGCCTGCACGAGATTCTTCCGCCGGCGTGTGCGCAGCTCGCCCTTGAGCAGCTTCTGCAACAGCTCGACTGCGAGATTGCGCTGCGGCATCCCGCGCACCTCGGACAAGAACTCCTCCGACAGGATCGAGATGTCCGGCTTCGCCAGCCCCGCGGCAGCGAAGATGTCAACCACGCCCTCGGGCGTCACGGCGCGGGAGATGATCTGCCGCACGGCGTGGTCGAGCTCTTCCTCGGGCTTGGCCTCGCCCGGTGCGCGCTTGGCGAGCACGGCCTGCACCGCCTGGAAAAAGGCGACGTCGTCGCGGATGCGCAGCGCCTCGGCGTGCGGCACGGCGAGCGCGAACGCCTGCGACAACTCCCGTCCAGCGCACACCAGCCGGTCCTTGCCGTTCTCCTGCACGAGGATGTGCTCCTGCGCCGCGGGCAGCAGGCCGAGGCGCTCCGCCGGCGTGCCCGTGACCCACTTCGATCCGTCGAAGCCGTGAAAGAGACCGCAGCAGACCTCGTGCTTCTCCAGCATCACGGCGACGGCTTCGTCCTGATCGAGCGCGGTGCGGCCCGTGCCCCCGCTCTCCGTGTAGGTGGCGAGCGCCGCCTTGAGCTCGTGCGCCAGCCCGAGGTAGTCCACCACCAGGCCGCCGGGCTTGTCCTTGAACACGCGGTTGACGCGCGCAATCGCCTGCATCAGCCCATGGCCCCGCATCGGCTTGTCGATGTACATCGTGTGCAGGCTCGGGGCGTCGAAGCCGGTGAGCCACATGTCGCGCACGAGCACCAGTTTCATTGGGTCGGCCGCATCCCGGAAGCGATTGGCCAGCGCCTCGCGGCGCGGCTTGTTGCGAATGTGCGACTGCCATTCCACCGGGTCGGACGCCGAGCCGGTCATCACGACCTTGATCGCGCCATGGTCGTCGTCCTCGTGCTGCCACTGGGGCCGCAGCCGCACGATCTGCTGGTACAGCTCCACGCAGATGCGCCGGCTCATGCAGACGATCATTGCCTTGCCGTCGAGCGCCTCGAGCCGCGTCTCGAAGTGCTCGACAATGTCCTTAGCCAGAAGAGCAAGACGCCGTTCGGCCCCGACGATGGCCTCGAGCTGCGCCCACTTGGTCTTGAGCTTCTCCTTGCGCTCGACCTCCTCGCCCTCGGTGACTTCCTCGAACCCCGGGTCGATCTTCGGCCGCTCAGCCTCATCGAGCGCCAGCTTCGCTAGTCGGCTCTCGTAGTAGATCGGCACAGTCGCGCCGTCAGCGACCGCGCGCTGGATGTCGTACACGCTGATGTAGTCGCCGAACACCGCCCGCGTATTGGCGTCCTGCAGCTCAATGGGCGTGCCGGTGAAGCCGATGAACGAGGCGTGCGGCAGGGCGTCGCGCATGTGCCGCGCGAAGCCGTCGATGAAGTCGTACTGGCTGCGGTGCGCCTCGTCGGCAATCACCACGATGTTGCGCCGGCCGGAGAGCACCGGGTGCCGGTCGCCCTTTTCCTCGGGGAAGAACTTGTGGATCGTGGTAAAGACCACGCCCCCTGCCGCCACCGCGAGCTTCTGGCGCAGGTCGGCGCGGCTCTCGGCCTGCACCGGCGGCTGGCGCAAGAGATCCTGGCAACGCGAGAAGGTGCCGAAGAGCTGGTCGTCGAGGTCGTTGCGGTCGGTGAGCACGACCAGCGTCGGGTTCGCCATCGCGGGTTCGCGCACGATCCGCCCGGCATAGAAGGCCATGGTCAGGCTCTTGCCCGAGCCCTGGGTGTGCCAGACCACGCCGACCCGGCGGTCGCCCGGCTGGCCCCCGGGCTTCTGGCCCGCCTCGTAGCGTCCGCCCGACTCCGCCACGCGGTCCGCCGCGAGATGCAGCACAGCAGCCCGCAGCGTCTCGCCGACGGCTACCTGCACCGC
>JAJYNV010000156.1 GCA_021786135.1 Bacillota bacterium | reverse complement strand
GACATCGGCTGGCGCGAGGCGATCGTCGTCGGGCTCGCGGAGTCCACGGCGCTCGTCCCCGGCATCTCGCGCGACGGGGCCAGCATGGTTGCCGGTCTCGCCTACGGTCTCAAGACCTCGGAAGCGGCGCGCTACGCTTTCCTGCTCGCATTTCCCGTGATTCTCGGCGCGGGTGTGCTCGAGGTGCCGAAGCTGACGGCCAGAAGCATCGCGCCAGGCATGCTGCCGCTCGCGGCGCTCGGTGGCGTCGTCGCGGCTGTGGTCGCCTATTTCTCGGTCGCCTTCCTGACCCGGTACTTCCGCCAGCGCCAGGGCGACGCCCTGCGGCCGTTCGCCTACTACTGCTGGTTCGTCGGCCTCGTCGGCGTGCTCGGCGCAGCCCTCCACTTCTGATCCGAGGCCCCTTCACAAAGAGCAGCCCGACGTCCCTGCAGGGCGGGCTGCTCTTTATTCCCAGGCTTGCGCAGGCAGACGGGCGCCACCCTATCCGCCATGATGCGACTTGCGCTCGGTCTTCTTGCCCTCTGCGCCTGCCTCACAAGCATGCCCTCGCCCGAAGGCGCAATGGCCTTCACACCGCTCACGCCAGGTGAGCGCCAGGTCAAGGCCGCGCTCACGGCGCTCGTCCGCCAGGAGAACCAGGCCATCCTCTCGGGCGACGACCGTCGCCTCAAGGCAGTCTTTCTGCCCGGCGGAGCATCCCGCGACGCCCTCAAAGCGGCGAGGGAACGTGAGAACTTCCTTTGGGCGTGGTCCCGGGCCCGCCGGCTGCGCGTGACCGCTGTGGCCACGTCGCTGCGCACGCCGCACATTACCTTTCGCACGCCGGAGCGGGTCCAGGTCTTCGCCGTCGTATCCGAAGACTACACCTACCACTACCTCGGCGCGGAACCAGAACACAAGTTCGGCCTAGGGGTGCGGCACGACTATCTGCTCGTGCGCAGGGGCGGACGCTTCTACATCCGAGCCGACTACTTCACGGACCCGCTCGACCAGGATACCCGCATCCCGCAGTCCGCCGTGCCCGAGAGCGCGCCGGCGCCGCTCAACGCGTCGCATCCGCGCTCCGTCGAACCCGCCGGCCATGCGGCGGTCGCGTACGCCGACCGCTATTGCGGCGCGGCCCCGGGCTGCGGCAACAAAGGGCTCTACAACCCGCAGTACAACAACTACAACGGCGAAGGCGGCGACTGCACCAACTTCATTTCGCAGGCGCTCAGCGCCAGCGGCTTGCGCCAGACCGGGGCATGGAACTACAGCCGAAGGCTCGGCGGAGGCACGCGCGCCTGGACGAATGCCGAGGGCCTGCGAGATTACCTCGCAGGCTCAGAGCGCGCCGACATCTTCGCGTCCGGGCGCTACGGCGACGTGACCCGACCGACACCCGACTTTCCCCTGGGTGCGGTCGGCGCCTTGCAGCCAGGCGACCTCATCAGCTACATCGAGCGGGGAACAGCCGTCCATACGGGTATGGTGGTCGCCGTCGACGGCCAGGGCGTGCCGCTCGTCGACACGCACACGAGCGACCGCTTCCATGTGCCGTGGGACCTGGGCTGGGACCGCACGACCCGCTATCTCTTCTGGCATGTCCACTATCCGCGGCTGAACCTGGATCCGTCTGCCCACAGCAGGTGACGGACTCCTGACGCCGAGAGAGCGGGATCCGCGTCCCGCTCTCTCGGCGCTGAGGTCTAGCGGCCCGTGAACTCGGGCTTGCGCTTCTGCAGGAACGCCATGACACCCTCGGCCGCGTCCTGGGTCTGGGTCAGGCGCTCCATCGCGTCGCCCTCGCTGGCATGGCCGGCCTCGGCCCCACGCTCGGCCCAGGTGGAGAGGGCCGCCTTGGCGGCCGCCAGTGCGAGCGGAGGCTTTTCCGCCAGCCGCCGCGAGAGGTTGCGCGCCTGGTCGCGCAGTTCGTCATCCGGGTAGGACTTCAGCACGAGTCCCGCCGCCTCCGCCTCCTCGGCGCGCATCAGGCGGCCACTGAGGATGAGTTCCGTCGCGCGCTGCTGACCGATCGCGGCCGGCAGCCGCTGTGTGCCGCCCCAACCCGGGATGATGCCGAGGTTGATCTCGGGCTGGCCGAAGCGCGCGCTCTGGGCGCAGATGCGGAGGTCTGCGAGCAGCGCGAGCTCGAGCCCCCCGCCGACGCAGAGCCCGTTCACCGCCGCGATGACGGGCTTCGGAAAGTCCGCAAGTTCGCGGTACACCTCGCGTCCACGCCGCATCAGGGCGAGCGGCCCGGTCTGGGCGGCCGACGCGAGGTCCGCGCCGGCGGAGAAGAACCCGCCTTCGCCCGTGAGCAGGACGACCCGCACGCTCTCGTCGGCCCCGAGCCTGCGGAAGGTCTCCTGCAGGCCGTCGAGCACATCCTGCGAGATGGCGTTCACCGGCGGGTGCGCAATCTGGACGATCGCGACCAGGCCCTCCTGCGTCAAGCGGATGACATCAGTACTCAAGGAAGCCCCTCCCCGCCGCGACTCCCGTCCTTCCCGCGCCCACAAGCTCCCTCAGGCGCCCTGGAGGCGTGAAGCGGTCCCCCCACCTCTGCTCGAGCTCCTCAAGCCGTCGGAGCACCACGTCGAGTCCGGTCTTGTCGGCTGCCGCGAGCGGCCCCTCCGGCAGTCCGGCGCCGGCCCGCATCGCGATATCGATCTCGCGCGCGCTCGAGACGCCCTCGTCGAGGCAGCGCACCGCCTCGAGCAGCACTGCGTAGCGGAAGCGGTCGAGGAGCTCCAGCT
>JAJYNV010000380.1 GCA_021786135.1 Bacillota bacterium | reverse complement strand
CCGGCATCCTGCAAGGCATCTGCGCGCTGCTCTTTGTCTTCTCGCACAGCCTGACAACGGTGTTCGTGGCCGCGGCCATATTCGGCCTGGGCTACGGCGCCTACCAGTCGACCGACTGGGCCCTCGTGGTCGACGTCCTGCCCGGGCGCACGGCGGCGCGGGACATGGGCATCTGGAGCATCTCGACCACCGGCCCGCAAATGACCGGCTTCATCTTCGGCTGGCTGCTCTCCGTCCTGGTCATTCCCCACCTCGGCATCTCGCTCGGCTACCGCGCCCTGTTCGCCCTGACGGCAGTCTTCTTCGTCCTCGGCTCCCTGCTCGTCTGGAAAGTGCGCAAAGCGGGCCCGGAGGCCTGAACTCGCTGCCCGGAACGCATGTATGGTACCCTGATGCCAAGTATCGCCGAATCCCCGGCCGTGTCCGGCGGCTCCCGGACGAGGTGGACTATGCTGCGTCTATTTCCCGATCTGAGTGAGGATCTTCTGCTGCGGCTCTATCACAAGGGCGCGCATGTGCATTGGACGTCCGAGGACATCGACTGGGACGCGCCAGTGGCCCTCGACGAGCGCGGCAGTCTGGCGCTGGCCCGCGTGCTGAGCCCGGTTTATCTGGGTGAGCAGTCCGCCATGCTGGGCGCAGCCAACGTCCTGCCACAGCTCGCGATGGCGGGCGAATCCACCGCGCAGCTCTATCTGACCACCTTTCTCGGCGACGAAGCCCGTCATTTCGAGGTGCTGACCCGCCTCTATCAGCGTCTCGGCCATCAGCCGGTCTCGATCCGCGCCCTACCGGCCATGCTGCGCTACCACCACCGCCTGCGCCAGGGCGACCGCGTCGATTGGGTCTGGGGCATCCTCATCTCGGATCTCTTTGCCAAACACTTTTACCAGCTGTTCGCTCACTCGCAGGAGAATCTGCTCTTCGGCACCATGTCCCAACGCATTCTGGTCGACGAGTCGCGCCACCAGGCCTTCTGCGACCATTACCTGACGAAGGTGATGCCGCACCTGGGGCAGGAACGCCGCAAAGCCTTGCGCAGCATGCGCGACGAGCTCCTGTCCACCATGGAGGACATGCAGGCGGTGCTTGGGGAGGATGCCGAGGTGCTCGGCTTCTCGGGCCAGGACATGGTCGATCTCGTGGCTTTGGACGTCCGTGTCCATGCCCAGCGGATCGGCCTCGACCAGGAACCCCCGCCCACCGACGGCGTGCCCGGCTCGTTCGGCAAACCAGTCGACCTTGCCGAGCGCCGCCGTCTGAAGGCGGAGGAGGACACAAACCGCCCGCAACAGATGGGCCCCGCGCAGGATTGCGACTGCAGCCTTTGCCCCATCGCTGCTCTCTGCAGCAGCCTGGTGGTCCGGCGCGCGGCCGCTCGATAGCTGGACAGCAGCTCCTCGCCGCCGCGCGCATGCATCGCGCGGCGGCGCTTGTTTTGCCGCATGCTGATGCAGGTGGTTAACTTTTCTAGCACGAATGTCCTAGCAGCCGAAGCCTAAGCGGCGGGATAACCGCTTTGTTTGTCCGGCCAAAGAAGAGGGGGAGGATCGCATGCCCCACGGCATGTCTTGGGTTCGTCGTGTCCTGTTGGGGGCAAGCGCTCTCGCGCTCGCTGCCGTCCCGTTCGCGTTCCAGCCGGTCGCGGGTGCCTCTGCCCCGGTCAGCCAGGGCATCGCCCAGACCGTCGTGCAGCAGGCGACCGCCTTCGGGACAACGCCGGCTTCCACCCCGGTTGCGGTGAGCATCATCCTCAATGCGCGCAACCAGGCACAGCTGGCGCAGCTCATCGATCGGTCCGCCCAGAGCCACCAGTTCCTCAGCGTCGCACAGTTCGCCCAGCAGTATGGCCAGTCGCCCGCCGTCGTGGCCGCCATCGAAGCCTATCTGCAGGGCTTCGGCATCACGAGCCAGGCGATGCCGGACAGCCTCGACATCCAGGCCACTGGCACCGCGGGCCAGTTCGACGCGGCGTTCAGCGTCCAACTGCTCGACATGTCCTATCGCGGCCAGCGCTTCCACGGCACGGAGCGGAACCCTGAAATGCCGGGAAACCTCGCCTCGCCGATCCTGGCCGTCCTGGGGTTGACGAACTACCAGGGCATGTTCGCCTCCCACGCAGTGAAGGCGCTCGGCCACCCGACAGTGCCGACTACCACGACCGACGTGACGCCAGCCGGCCTCTCGGCCACCTTCGTCGCACAGCACTACGACGCGGCGCCGCTCTACAGCCAAGGAGATTTCGGCCAGGGACGGACGATCGGCATCATCACGCTGGCCAGTCTCAACCCGAGCGACGCCTTCACCTACTGGCAGGACATCGGTCTTTCCGTGAACCCTGGCCGCCTGAATCTGGTGAACGTCGACGGCGGCGCGGGCGCGCCATCCCTGGCCCTCGGCTCCGACGAGACGACGCTCGACGTCGAGCAGTCCGGGGCCCTCGCGCCGATGGCCAACATCGACCTCTTTCAGGCGCCAAACACTGATTACGGCTACGCCGACGCCTTCTACCAGGCGATCTCGCTGAATCAGGTCGACTCGCTCTCCACGAGCTGGGGCGAGAGCGAGGACGCCATCAACTACTTCATCTCGCAGGGTGAGGAGGCGTCCGCGTACGCCCAGGTGTTCAACCAGGCCTTCATGGAAGCGGCGGCTCAGGGCATCTCGGTCTTCGCCGCATCGGGTGATGCAGGTGCCTACGACGCATTGCGGGACATCGGCACGACCGATCTCTCGGTCGACAAT
>JAJYNV010000246.1 GCA_021786135.1 Bacillota bacterium | reverse complement strand
CCGATCTTACCGGCAACTCGAAGCCCTCGGCGGCCGCGGCAGCGGCCGCCTTCTCGTAGATCCGGCGGGACGCGGGCGTCTCGTTCATCGGCGGGCGGCTGATGCCGCCGGACATCTCGACCGCCGTGCCCTCCACGAAGGTGGGCCGTGCCATGATGCGAGCGTGCACGCGTTCGTAGGCCTCGAGGTCCGGCACGCGCAGGTCCACACGTGCCTCGGCCGCGGCCGGTACAACATTCGAGCGTGTGCCGCCGGAGGCCACCCCTACGTTCACGGTGACGCCCCGGTCCAGGTCGTTCAGGGACTGCAGGTCGATGATCTGGTGCGCGAGTTCTAGGAGGGCGCTCCTGCCCTTCTCCGGGGCACCGCCTGCATGGCTGGCGACGCCACGCACGTGAAGCCCGTAACCGCCGACGCCCTTGCGCCAGAGCTTGGCAGCGCCCTGGGCGCCGGCTGCGGGCTCGAGCACCAGGACGCACTCCGACACCTTTGCCAACTCCTCGATGATCGGCCGGGACGAACGGCTGCCGACCTCCTCGTCGGAGTTGCCGAGATAGATGAAGGTCTTGTCCCCCCCCAGGCCCAGGGCCTGCACGGCGCGCAGGGCGAAGAGGGCCTGGATCGTGCCACCCTTCATGTCGAACACACCTGGTCCCGTAAGGCGATCGTCCTCGACCCGGCAGGGCATGCGATCGATCGTGCCGAGGGGCCACACAGTGTCGTGATGGCCGATCAGGAGTATCTGCCGCGGGCCCTGGCCGACACGGGCAGTGAAGCTGTCTCCGTAGCGGTCACTCGGAAACCAGCGCACCTGGGCTTTGAGGTCTTGCGCAAAGCGGTCGGCCAGGAACCTCCCCGCGCGATCGACGGCGGCTTTGTCCGTGGATGGCGACTCCGTGCGGACAAACGCCTCAACGCATTGTAGGAGCTCCTCGAGATGCTCGTTCGCGAACTGGCGGAAAGTCGACATGCGAAATCCCTCCGTCTGGCATTCATGTGGTTTCGGATCCCGCCGCAGGGTGTACTTCGGCTCAGTGGAAACAGGCACCCTCCATCATTCGGCGGCTGTCTCACGGCACTGGCCCATGCCACCTCGGCGACTCCTCGACATCGCGCATTTCGATCGGTGAAGGATGGAACCGCCGCTGGACACAACCGGCATTTCGCCGTGGCCGGTGCGCAGCCTGCTGAGCGACGCCTCGAGCGCCCGGCTCATGGCCAGGGGCCCCGCGTGGTTTGGCCAGATCTTCGTGATGAGGAAGATGGAGTCCCGGCAGTCCGCGATCGCGTCGCCGACCACCCGTTCGCTTTCGCCGGCGCCGTAGAGCTCAGCCGTATCCACGAGCGTCATGCCATGGCTGAAGCCCTCGCGCAGGGCATCCACCTCCTGATGGTGGCGACCCCGGTTCTCCCCGAAACCCCAGGTGCCCTGGCCGATCACGCCCAGGCGCAGACCCCGGCCGGCAGGCTCGACGTATCGCCCGATCGCCTTCCTCCGCTGGAGCGCCTAAAGAATCGCGTCTTGTCGTGAAGATAGCACAGACGAGGGCGACTTCCTGCCGCGACCCGGGCCCGGCCGGCCCACGCAGGGAACTTGGCGCCGGCCGCCAATAAGAGGATGCGAAGACCCGACCGGAGGCGCATGGCTTGTACGATGCCGATAAGCCCCTGATCGTCCAGAGCGACCACTCGGTGCTGCTCGAGACCGACCACCCCGAGTTCGAGGCCGCCCGGGATTTTCTTGCCCGCTTTGCGGAGCTCGAGGCCAGCCCCGAGCATGTCCACACCTATCGCATCACCCGTCTCTCACTCTGGAACGCCGCCGAGAGCGGCCTAGAGGCCCAAGAGGTGATCGCGGGCCTGGACCGCTTCGGCAAATACCAGCTGCCGCAGAATGTGCGCGCCGAGATCTGGGACGCCATGGCCCGCTACGGCCGCCTCGAGCTCCGTCCATCAGGCGACGGCATCGTGCTCTGGGCTGACGATCCCCTCCTGCTGCGCGAGATGCGCAGCCACCCCAAGGTGGCGCCGCTCCTCGAACTCCTGGGCCCGCAGGGCGTCACGGTCGCAAAGGGCCAGCGCGGGCATCTCAAGCAGGCCCTCCTGCGCATCGGCTGGCCCGTCCGAGACCTCGCGGGTCACGCCAAGGGCGCGCCGCTAACCCTCTCCTTGCGTGAGCGGACGCTCTCCGGCAGGGAACTCGAGCTGCGCGGCTACCAGCAGCGGGCGATCGACGCCTTCTGGGCGGGAGGCGAGGCGGCCGGCGGCAGCGGAGTTGTCGTGCTGCCCTGCGGTGCCGGGAAGACGATCGTCGGCCTCGGCGCGATGGCGAAGGTCCAGGCCGAGACGCTCATCCTCTGCACCTCCACCCTCGCGGTGCGGCAGTGGATCGAGGAACTCCAGGACAAGACGTCGCTCGCTCCCGACCTGATCGGCGAGTATTCAGGCCTCAAGAAGGAGGTGCGGCCGGTCACGGTCGCCACCTACCACATCCTCGGCCGCAAGGAGCATCGCTCGCTCCTCGACGCCCAGGACTGGGGCCTCATCATCTACGACGAAGTGCACCTCCTGCCGGCGCCGGTCTTCCGCATGACCGCCGAGATCCAGGCCCGCCGCCGCCTCGGACTCACAGCCACCCTGCTGCGCGAGGACGGGCGCGAAGGGGACGTCTTCAGCCTGATCGGCCCGAAGAAGTACGACGCTCCTTGGAAGGAGCTCGAGGAGCAGGGCTGGATCGCCAAGGCGTCCTGCACAGAGGTGCGGCTCGAGATGCCGCCAGGTGCGCGCCAACGCTACGCCGAGGCGGAGGAGCGCGAGCAGTTCCGGCTGGCCGCCGAGAACCCTGCCAAGATCGAGGCCGTGGCGGAGATCGCGCAGGGGCACCTCGCTGCAGGAGACCAGGTGCTCGTCATCGGGCGCTTCCTGGCCCAGCTCGAGGCGCTCGCCCAGGCGCTCGGGGCACCCCTTCTGACGGGCGAGACGCCCTTCTCGGAGCGGGAGAAGCTGCTCAAGGACTTCCGCAGCGGCAAGGATCCCCTGCTCGTCGTCTCGAACGTCGCGAATTTCTCCCTGGACCTGCCCGAGGCGAGCGTCGCCATCGAGGTCTCGGGCACCTTCGGCTCTCGCCAGGAGGAGGCGCAGAGGCTCGGCCGCATCCTGCGGCCGAAGGAGGACGGGCGACCAGCCCACTTCTACGCCCTGGTCTCGAGCGACACGAGCGAGCAACAGTTCGCGATCCTGCGCCAGCGATTTCTCACGGAACAGGGCTACCGCTACCGCATCGTGCGCTATGGCGAGGAGACGGCGCCCTCCGCCGGAGCTCTCGTGATCCCCTTGGCGGAAGCGCGCCGGCGTCTGCGCGGAGGGGCGCAGGATGTCTGAGCTGCCGCTCCTCGAGCGGAGCATCTCGACCAAGATCTCAGACCTCCGCCACCTGGCGCGGGAGGTCGGCATCGACGTGCAGGGCCTCCAGCCAAAGGCCATTCTCGAGAAAGTGGTAGGAGAGCTCTCCTCGCAGCGTGGGGTGATGCAGGCGCTCGACGCCTGCTCGGAGGATGCGCGCACCCTCATCTTCGACATCGCCTGGCATGGTCTCGGCATGCTCACCGGGCGCACGATCGACGGCCTCGGCGTGCGGAACCCGCGCGCGCAAAGGACCCGCGAGCTCTGCGAGGAGCTGCGCCAGAAGGGACTTCTCCATTCGCTCGGATCCCGTGACTACTGGGCGTCGCAGCCCGGCTACCACATGGCGCACGAGACGGTCCAGTGGGTGGCGCCGGTGGCGGCGATGCAGGCGGCCGGGAAGCTGCAGCGCCCGTTCTATCTGCCCGTGGGCGAGCGGCCGGCGGACGCGGCCTCGCTCGGCACGGAGTGGCTCTCGGATCTCCTGCGCATCGTTGGCGAGCTCGGGCGAAGGCCTGCGGCCATCACGCAGGGCGGCTCCATCTATCGCCGGGACGCGGAGCGCGTGCGCAGGCTCCTGACGCCGCACCGCCTCCCGGACATCTCGCCGGCCTTTGCCGCCATCCTGGGGGAACTGCCGGATCCCGCGACTTTCGGACCCTGGTCCGGCGAGGCGCAGCCGGATGTCGGCCTCCTGCTCTGGCTTGGTTTCGGCCTCGGGCTGCTCGATGTCCGGGAGGGCGAGATCCATGCCGCGCGAGACTGGCGGCGGCGCCTGGGGCGCAGGAGCGTCGCCGAAATCGGCCGGCGCGCCGTGCTGGCGGTCTGGGAGCTGCACGGCCACGCGCTGACCGCAGACTACTGGCAGAAGTTTCTCAGCGCGGAGCACTGGCTGCTGCCGCGAAGGCTCCTCGAGGTCTTGCACGTCAAGCGCACGGGGATCTTCGAAGCCCGCGAGCCGTACGAGACGGCGTCGCTCATCAGGTCTCTCGGCCAGCTCGGCGCGCTCGAGGCGGGAACGGTCGAGGGCGAGCCCGCGCTGCACCTCCTGCCGCTCGGCGCGGTGCTCTACGGCGGGCAGGCGCCTGAGCCGACGCTCGATGGCCGCTGGACGCTCCTCCCGAGCGGGGACATCCTGGCGCCGCCGGACCTTGCCCCGACCCGCCTCGCCTGGCTCGAAACCGTGGCGAGGCCCGCCAAAGTGGACGTCGTATGCACGTACCAGATGTCGCAGGAGAGCCTGCAGCACGCGGTGGAGATGCTGGTGAAGCCGGACGAGATCCTGACTGAGCTCGAGGGGGGCAGTCGGACGGGCCTGCCGCAGGCCATGCGTTTCCGCATCGAGGAGTGGCTCGGCCGCGTCGGCCGCTACCGCTTCGTCGAAGCGGCCATGCTGGTCTGCCGCTCGAAGGCGGACGCCGAGGCGGCGCTCGCCCTCAAGGTGGTACGCCAGGAAGTGATCGAGGTGATCGGCGAGACCTGCCTCGTCATTCCCGCGATGCATGCGGAGCGCGTGCGCGCCGCTCTCGAGCACGGCGGCTTCGCCGCCCTCGAGGGCGTCTTCAGCCCGAGCGGCCTCTACCGGGAGGACGCGCTCAAGGAGCGCAGGCGCACCGGGCGCACGCTACGGTCTCTCGACTGGGGCGCCGGCACGGTGATCGAGGCGCTCTAGCCAAGCCTGGCCTAACAAACGATGTTCCGCCGCAGACGGTGCCTGCGCAGGCGGAACGGCACATCACGTGCGCTCCGGCCCGGACGATACCTGAACGAGCCACCGCGGAAGATCGGCTCCTAGATGGTCCCTAGTATTACTCCGTTGGCCGAGGTGTTCGGTGGGTCCCGTCATCTGAAGCAGCAGCAGTGGGGCAGCAGGTACGTGCGCGGCCTAATGATGGAGGGGGCACGGCAGTCTGCGGACGCGATGGCCCTGTATGTCCCGGAGGGCGACGAGCAGGCCCCTGCAGCAGTTTGTCAGCGGCAGCCCGTGGGAGTACTCGACGTGCGCCGATGGCTGGTCGAACAGGCTCTGGCGGCGTTCCCTGAGGATCGCTACCTGATCTTCGATGAGACCGGCTTCCCCAAGCAGGGCCAGCATACGGTCGGCGTTGCGCGGCAGTACTGCGGCACGCTGGGCAAGATCGGCAATTGCCAGGTGGCGGTGAGCCTGCATCTGGCGACGCAGCAGGCCGCCGTGCCGGTGGACTGGGATCTGTACCTGCCGGAGACCTGGATCGCAGACCCTGAGCGGCTGCGCAAGGCTCAAGTGCCGGAGGGGACACAGTTCCGCACGAAGGGCGAGATCGCCCTGAATGAGCTCAATCGCGTCCGGTCTTGGGGCATCGGCACTTACACTGTGCTGGCCAACGCCGGCTACTGCAACGGCGCTGAGTTCCGCGCGGGGCTCACCGCACTTGGTCACTACTACGTGCTTGGTGTGCAGGGGAGCACGGGGGTCTGGCCGGCTGACGTGCCCGGCGCACCCAAAGCTCGTCGCAGCCGTACGGAACGACCGCGTGTGTGCTGGGACTACGGCGACGCCCGTCCGACGTCCATGGAGGCACTGGCGCGTTCCGTGCCCCCGAGGCTTGGCAGATGGTTTAATGGGACAACAGTGCGGGCAAGACGACATCGCGATTATTTCCACGGCAAGTGGCTGGAGCCAGAAGAGTGGCTCCTAATCGAGTGGCCCGAGGACAAGGCCGAACCCTCGCACTACTGGCTCTCACCCTGCCGGCAGACATTGCCATGCAGGCCTTCGTCCGCACCGCCAAGCTTCGCTGGCGCATCGAACTCGACTACCGGCAGCTCAAAAGCGAACTTGGCCCGGACCACTTCGAGGGGCGCCGCTGGTCAGGCTGGCAGCGTCATGTCACGCTCGTTTCGGTGGCCTACCACTTTCTCGTCCGTCAGCAGCTTCAGGGTAAACAAACGATGACCCTCCCTCGCGTCCGTCAGGACATGCAGCGCATCATAGCCCGTTGGACCGGGATATGTCCCCCTTGCCAACGCCCCATTCCGTGCCGTAGAGCGCTTTCTGGCGGACTAACACGTAAACGACGCCTTCGTGAGGACCGGCCCGAAGGGCATAGCAGGTTAGAGGCCACCCAGGGAGGGGCCCCCAACGAACGGTAACCGGGCTACGCAGCGGCGACGGGAGTCAGGCTGACGGCGTAGCCGCTCCGTTCGAGCTGACGTATTGCGCGGCGCACGATAGCTTCGCGGTTGAGGCGGTCGAAGTGCGTGGGGCCAAGCTCTTGGTACTCGGTGCCGTCCTGCAGGATGTGGTAGATGCTCGTGATCATGGAGTGGGCAACGGCCACGATGGCCCGCTTCTTGCCGAGATGGTGCTGGAGATGCCAGAACTGCGCGGAGAAGTAGGTACCTCGCGATCGCACGGCAGCCCACGCGCACTGGACGAGGACGCTGCGCAGGTGGCGCTCGCCCGGCGGGATGCGGGACGACTTGCGCTTGCCGGCACTCTCGTTCTGCCCGGGCGCCAGCCCAGACCAGGAGCTCAGATGGGCTGCCGTCGCGAAGTGCGAGACGTCAGGGCCCACCTCGGCGATCACGACCTGCGCCGACCGATCCGCGATCCCCGGGATGGTCTTGAGCTTGTCCATCTGCGGCTGGAAGGCCTTCATGCGGTCCGCGATCTCCGCGTCGAGCTGAGCGATCCGCTGGTTGAAGCTTTCGATGCCGTCGAGGATGAGCGAGATCATGTAGCGCTGATGCGAGTTGACGTAACCGGTGAGCGCCCGTGAGAACTGCTCCCGGCTGGCCTTGACGGGGCCCACAGTCAACTGGGACAGCCCGTCGGGATCCTCGACGCCAGCGGCGATGGCACGCAGGATCGCAATACCGCTCTTGCCCGTGATGTCCGTCAGAACGGTACCGAGCTTGATGTTGGCCCCCTCGAGCACCTTCTCCAAGCGGTTGACTTCGCGCGCGCGGTCTCCGACCAGAGATGTGCGGTAGCGCGTCATCTCCCGCAGTTCGCGCTGGTCACGGTTTGGGACGTAGCTCGGTGCGATCAGGCCGTACCGCATAAGGTCCGCAATCCACTCGGAATCGCGCACGTCGCTCTTGCGCCCAGGGATCGCCTTGATCCGCTGTGGGTTGGCCAAAGCCAGCTCCATGCCCTGGTCCTCGAGCACGTTCCACACGGGCTTCCAGAAGGACCCGGTGGCCTCCATCGCTACAGCCTGACAACCTGCGCCCTTGAGCCAATCCCGCAAGGCCAGAAGCTCGACCGTGGTCGTGCCGTAGGTCCGGATTTCCTTAGCCCGCCCGTTGAGCAAACAGACTGCAAGCGTCTTCTTCCCCAGGTCTATCCCTGCGCAATGCTCCCACTTGACCTCCATCCTCCTCTCCCTTCTGCGCCTTGGCTAAATCGTCGGACTCTAACACGCGTGTTCGCGCTCGTAGAACGCGACAACATCTTGTGGTGCCCTATAGGGCGCCGGTCAAACTGCTCCCACGGGCTTTGAAGCCCCACAGACGTACCGACCTCCGCAAGGCGCACCCATCCGTTCGTCAACCCCGTTTTCATTCCTCGTGGCGGCCGCACGGCCGTGGGCAACTGCCCCGAAAACGAAACCTTCGTGAGAACGCCCGAAGGGCATAGAAGTCTGGAGGCCGCATTGGGAGGCCTCAGGACGCAGGTTACGCTGTCGGGAGGGCTTACGCCGCCGTGTCGGGCTGGAGGATGACGACGTAGCCCAGGCTGTTGAGCCTCCGGACGGCGGCGAGCTCGATGGCCTTGCGGTCACGCTCGATGTAGTAGCTGGGGCCCTTGTCGTGGTACTCGGTACCGTCCTGGAGCATGTGGTAGACGATGACGATCATCGCGTGCGCCAGGGCGACGAGGGCCTTGTTCCCCTTCATGTGGCGGCGCAGGCGCTCGTACTGAGCCCCGAGATAGGTGCCCTTGCTGTGCGCGGCGGCCCGCGCGGCCTCGATCATGGTGGCGCGCAGGTGCTTGTTCCCAGGTTGCGTGCGTGCCGGCTTGCGCTTGCCGGCGCTCTCATTCTGCCCGGGCGTCAGGCCGGCCCAGGACGCCAGGTGATCGTGCGAGGGGAAGTGCGAGACGTCGGGGCCTACTTCGGCGACGATCGCCTGGGCGGTGCGGAGGCCGACTCCAGTGAGGGTGTCGAGCCTTTCCAACACCTTCTCTGCATCCGACATCCGTCGCTCGATCTCGGCATCCAGCTCCGCGATCTGGCCGTCCAGGTACGCGATGTGGTCCAGCTCCTTGCGCAGCATGTAGCGCTGATGGGGCTGCACAAACCCCGTCAGAGCCTCCACAAGCTGCTCATGCTTCTCCTTGAGCCGACCGCGGGCCAAGTCGGCGAGCTGCTCCGGATCGTCGGCGCCATTGGCCAACTGGGTCAGCATGTCGCGTCCGCTCACGCCGAGCACGTCGCTGGCGACCGACCCCAGCTTGATATTCGCGCCTTCGAGCACCTTCTGGACCCGGTTGACCTCCCGAGCGCGCTCCTCGATCATCGACCGGCGATAGCGCACGAGCTCACGCAGTTCACGCTGCTCGCGCTCGGGCACGTAGCTCGGCTTCAACAGCCCGTGGCGCAGCAGATCGGCGATCCACTCGGCATCCTTGACGTCGGTCTTGCGCCCGGGCACGGCCTTCATGTGCGCTGGGTTCACCAGCATCAGCCCGACGTGCCCGTCGAGGACGTTCCACAAGGGCTTCCAGTACGGCCCGGTACTCTCCATCGCCACGTGCTCGCACCCCGCGGCCGTCAGCCAGTCCCGCAGTCCCAGCAGCGCCGACGTGGTGGTGCCGAACTTCCGGATCTCCTTAGTCACCCCGTCCCGGCCCTCGCCGGGCGTCATCAAGCAGCCCACGACCTCCTTCTTGCCGATATCCAGCCCGCAGCAGCGCTGGTACAGCACCTGCATTCCAGCTCATCCTCTGCGCCCGGAAAGACTGGTCGGTGGGAGCTGCGGACTCTGCCCCGCGTGCTCGCCTTGCGGCGGCAACAATCTACGGTGCTCATAGCGCGCCGATCAAACTAACGCACGGGCTCTTACGCACCAAGGCAAACCGACCTCCACAAGGCGCAGGGGAACCTTCTACCTGGCCTGGCCGTTTTCATGCCCGACGGTGCCCCGCCGCGGGGCATGGTGAACTAACGATCGTTCGACAGTGCAGTTAGGTGACAACTGCATTGTTGGACTACGCCCGACAGGGCACCACCCGTGAGCGACTGCTCGATCGGCGGAACTCTTCCGGGACATGGGTTTAGACGCCACGTCGATGCGCGATGTCGCACGGGTGGCCGGTATGCGGCCTGCCTCGATCTATCACCACTCTGCCGGCAAGGAGACCATCCTCGAGGAGCTGAGGCGGGGTTTCCTGGTACCTGCTGTCCGCCGTCCAAGATGCTGCGGATCGGGCCCGCGACCCTTCGGGTCGCCTGGCGCCGTCGTACAGGCGCATATTCGGCTGCATGCGACGCGCGCCACCGTGGCGCTGGTGCAAGACATGCTGCACCAAGGCGTTCGGGACGGTGTCATGCAGGTACCGTCATCAAGACCGCGAGCTATCAGCTTCTGGCCATGGGGACGGGCGTCGTGTTCTGGTGGCGCCCTGATGGTCGGCTCAGCCTTAAGCAGGTGATCGAACAGCACGAGGTTGGTGGAGCCCCGTGCCGTCTCCCGGTCCGACACCGAGAGCAGGCAAAAGATCTCCTCCTCGGTCAACGTCCTGGTCACGGCGCACGATCTTCGCTATCCTTCCGTCCCGGATACGCGCCATGCTGAGCAGGGTGCGTCGTCCCCCGGCAAAACCGGGAACCTTGTCCTACGCACGTCCCGATGTCTTGCACATGCGATCGGCTTACGGCGACAACGACTGTCCTCTGGTACAAGGCAGTCCGTTGCCCGCTGCTGTTAGTGTCGGGGCAGGACCGCCGACGGGAGGTAATCCCCGCTCCAGGTGGTGCCCGCCCCTGGCCACTAAACGCATGACACCTTCTCGACTCGCACTTGAAGTGGATGCGCCGACCGATCGCTTTTCAACCGTTCACACTCTGTTCACACGACCCGCCCATCCTCACGACGTAGCGGCAAGATCTGCCGCGAAGACAGGAGGCGAAGCAACATGACGAAGGGAATGGGCACAGGAGACCTCGCAATCCGCGCCTATGGACTAAAGAAGCGCTACGGGCCTGTGCACGCCCTGGACGGCATCGACCTCGAGGCCGAGCAGGGCACTGTGCTGGGCCTCCTGGGGCCGAACGGCGCCGGCAAGACGACGGCCGTGCGCATCCTCACGACCCTGCTGCAGCCGGACGCCGGCACCGCGGAGGTCGCGGGGTTCGACGTGGTGCGGCGGCCGCAGGAGGTGCGAGTGCGCATCGGGCTCGCGGGCCAGCACGCCGCAGTGGATGAGTACCTCACGGGGCGCGGCAACCTTGAGATGGTCGGCCGGCTCTACCACCTCCCAGCCAAGGTCGCGCGCCGCCGCGCGGCTGAACTGCTCGAAAGCTTTGACCTCGCCGCAGCCGCGGATCGCGTCGTCAAGACGTATTCAGGCGGGATGCGCCGCCGGCTCGACCTCGCGGCAAGCCTCGTGGCCACGCCGCCGATCGTTTTCCTCGACGAGCCCACGACCGGTCTCGATCCGCGCAGCCGCGCGGGCATGTGGCAGGTGATCGAGGATCTCCTCGCACGCGGCACCACCATCCTCTTGACGACCCAGTACCTCGAGGAGGCGGACCGGCTGGCGGACCGCATCGCGGTGATCGATCAGGGACGTGTCGTCGCGTCCGGCAGTCCCGAGGAGCTCAAGCGCAGTATCGGGGGCGAGCGCATCGACGTGCAGGTGGGTGAAGGCGCGGGCATCCCGGCCGCCAGGGCGGCGATCACCCGTGCAGTCGGGCGGGAGCCCGAGGTGGACGTCGAGTCGCGTCGCCTGACCGTCGAGATCACGGGCGGCGCCCAGGCGCTCACCGCCGTCCTGCGCGAGCTCGACAGCTCGGCGATCCCTGTGGCGGACATCGCCTTGCGCCGTCCGACGCTCGATGAGGTGTTCCTGCGCCTGACGGGTCACGGCGCGTCAGACCGGCAGGACGACGATACCGGCCCGCAGGCGGAGGTGGGATGATGCGCGAGATGACGCTCGATCATGAGGCCGGCTCGCCCCTTAGGCAGCTCCTTTGGGTCGTCCGAGACTCCTGGACCGTGGCGCGCCGCCACCTCACGCATATCCGCTACATGCCCGAGAAGCTCGCCGATGTCACGATCCAGCCCCTGATCTTCGTCTTCATGTTCGCCTACATCTTCGGCAGCGCGATCGTCGTGCCGGGCACCAGCTATCGCGAGTTCTTGATGCCGGGCATCTTCGTGCAGAGCATGGCGTTCGCCTCGATGACGATCATGGTGGGCATCGTGAACGACATGCAGACAGGTGTCATGGACCGCTTCCGCTCCCTGCCGATGTCGCGCGCGTCGGTGCTGATCGGCCACACGGGCGCGAACCTGATCGAGGGTGTGCTCGGGCTCCTGGTGATGGCCGGGGCAGGCCTCGTCGTCGGCTGGCGCCCGGAAGGCGGCGTGCTCGAGACGCTGGGCGGCTTCGGCCTCCTGCTGCTCTTCGCCTTCGCCATGAACTGGATCGGGGCATTCCTCGGCCTCATGCTGCGCAGCGTCGAGGCGGCGCAGGGAATCGGCATGGTGGTCATGTTCCCGCTCACCTTCGTGGCCAATACCTTCGTGCCCACGGCAGGCATGCCGTCCTGGCTGAGGGTCATCGCCAACTGGAACCCGACGAGCGCCGTCGTCACGGCCGGCAGGCAGCTTCTCGGCAGTGGCTCGGGCGCAAGCGCTGCGGGTGCCATCTGGCCGCTCGCCCACCCCGTGGCCGCATCCGTGATCTGGTGCCTCGCCCTGATCGCCGCGTTCCTCCCTCTCGCCGTGTGGCGCTTCCGCCGCACCATGGCACGATGACCTCCGTCCTCGTCGTCGACGACGACCAGCACATCCGTCAGCTCCTCGGGCTCTATCTCGAGCGCGAAGGACTCACGGTGCTCGAAGCCGCGGACGGCGACGAGGCCCTCGCCCTGATGGCGAAGGAGAGCGTGCAGCTCGTGGTGCTCGACCTGATGATGCCAGGCATGGATGGCTGGCAGCTCTGCAAGGAACTCAGGGCCGGCGGTGACTTGCCGATCCTCATGCTGACCGCCAAGGGCGAATCCGCGGACAAAGTTCGCGGCTTCGCCCTCGGTGCCGACGACTACCTCGTCAAACCGTTCGACCCGCCGGAGTTCGTCGCCCGCGTCAAGGCCCTGCTGCGCCGCTACCGCATCGCCGTGTCGCAGGTGGTGGAGATCGGCGCCGTGCACCTCGACGGACTCTCGCACGAGGCGCGGGTCGGCGATCGTCCCCTGCCGCTGCCGCGCCGGGAGTTCGATCTCCTCTTCCACCTCGGCGCCTACGCGGGCCGCACCCTGACGCGCGACCAGCTGATCGAGCAGATCTGGGGCTACGACTTCGCCGGCGACGAGCGCACGGTCGACGTGCACGTCAAGCGCCTGCGGGATCGCTTCCCCGAAGAGGAGAGCCGCTTTCGCATCCGCACCATCCGCGGGCTCGGCTATCGGCTGGAGGTACTCCAGTGAGCAGGCGCGAACCGCATGCCCTCCGCCAGGCGGATCACCGGACAGCACATCGGGCCGGTGCGCCCAATGCCTGGTGGTCACTGCTTGGCATCGCCGCTTTCCTTCTCGGAATCACCCTCGCGTGGGTCGGGGCTTTCTATGCCTCGAACGCCCTTTATGGCCCCTTGGGTCTGCATCCGTCTTTGCTCGTGCGCCAGGTGGTCACGTCCCTTCTCGGCATCATCCTGCTCGTGATACCTTCCCTGGTGATCAGCTTCATTGTCCGTCCGCGGGAGGAGGCGGTCTTCCGCTCCGTCCTGGCGGCCATCGGCCGCATCGCGCAAGGGGACTTCAGGACGAGGCTCGATACGGGACTGTCGAACAGGATCCACCCCTTCACCCAGTTGGTCCTGAGCATCAACGACATGGCGGAGGACCTCCAGCGCATGGAGGTTCTGCGCCAGGAGTTCATCTCCAACGTCTCGCACGAGATCCAGTCGCCGCTCACGTCGATCGGCGGCTTCGCCCGCGCCCTGCACGATGAGCACCTGAGCCCCGAGCAGCGGCTCGCATACCTCGAGATCATCGAGACAGAGAGCGAGCGCCTCTCAAAGTTGAGCGACAACCTCTTGCGCCTTACCGCGCTCGAAGCGGAGAGGCCGCCGCTGCAGCCGAGGAACTACCGCCTGGACGTGCAGCTGCGGCGCGTCATCCTGGCGGCGGAGCCCCAATGGCAGGCCAAGGACATCGACATGGGGGTGGAGGCGGACCACCTGACCGTGCTGGCCGATGAGGCTCTGATGGAGCACGTCTTCGCAAACCTCGTCCACAACGCCGTCAAGTTTACGCCCGATGGCGGCTCCATCCGGGTGCGTGCCGAGAGGGAAGGAGACGCCCTGGTCATCGAGGTGAAGGATAGCGGCATCGGCATATCACCCGACGACCAGGAGCGCATCTTCGAACGCTTCTTCAAGGCCGACCGGTCGCGGGAGCGCTCCCTCGGAGGCAGTGGACTTGGCCTCGCGCTGGCGAAGAAGATTGTGGAGTTGCACGGTGGCCGTATAGGGGTGACGAGCCAGCCGGGCCACGGCGCAACGTTCCGCGTCGCGCTTCCCGAGACCGCGTCCGGTGGCGCCGCCAATGCCGATCCCCGGTGACCCAACCGGCGCGGGGTTGCGCGTTCCGGCACCGGCTCCGATCGTCGATGATCGCTGGGATCGCGTGGTTTGGACTTGCGCAACGCCTTCAGCCGCTATTCGGAGACGAGAAGACAAACGAAATACATGTGCCCAATGTGTGGCACGCGCCCAGAGATTCCGCTGCAACGCCTGCCAAGCCGGGCCCGGCAGACCCAAGCACGTATTAGCTGACTTTTTGATCGATGCTCAGCACTGCGGCACGGCTTCTCGCTTCTCACGAACGACGCCGGTCCATATCGCACCTTTTGCCCGAAGTGCGCATCATAGGTCTTCTACCCAGGCAGGTTGCCGGGCTACGACGAACAAACTGCCGGAACCAAACTAGTGCCCGAGCACTGCGACATAACGCGAGGCTCCGTACTCGAGGATCCGCTCGTCGTACGTCACGAGACGGAGATTGTGCACACGGGCGGTTGCGGTGAGGATTCGGTCGGCCGGGTCGCCATGGAAGCTACCTGGCAATCGGCTGCTCGCGACGGCCACCTCGGGCGACAGCGGCAGAAGATGCAGCCCCGGCGCCCCAAGTGCTTGACGCACCCAGTCCAGGCAGTCCCGCGTAAACCGGATGCGCCCTCGGCTTTCAAGCATGGCCACCTCCCACAGTGAGATGGCTGAAACGTGGAGGAGTCCTGAGTTGGCTGCTCGTTCGACGGCTGAGACGGTGCTCTGACTCAGGCGGTCGGCGTCGCCGTTCATCAGCCAGATCCAGATGTGCGTATCGAGCAGGAGGCCGGTCGTCTCCTCATCGGTCATCGGCTTCGGCCTCCCATGATGCGTCGATCGGCTGCACCACGTCGCCGTCCACCGTCACGGACCCCTTCAGGTATCCCATCAGGCCGACGGGCGGCGCCTCTTCAAGCGGAACCAGTTTTGCTACGGGCTTGCCGCGTTTCGTCACAATGATCTCGGAGCGCTTCGTCTGGACCTCGTTGATCAGGCGCAAGCAGTGCGTCTTGAAGCGTCCCGCTGGTACGTACATGGTCATCCCTCGATATCCATGGTCTTTTGTTAATGACCATTCTAGGCCGACTCAGCCGCGGGCGCAAATCCGTCGCGGCGATCCATATGCTGTCGTATTTGGCACACGCAGAGATTCCGGAGGACACCGGACCACGCCTTCGAGTATATGCCCATGAAGTTAAGCGAGTGGGCCAAGCAGGAAGGGATCTCGTACAAGACAGCCTGGCGCTGGGTGCGCCAGGGCAAGATGCCCGCCTCGTGGAGTACGCCAACGCCCAGGGATGGTCTGTGGGCAAGGCGGTCACGGAAGTCGGATCAGGGATGAATGGTCGGCGCCCGAAGCTGATGCGGCTGCTGTCGGATCCGCAGGTGCGGGTGATCGTCGTGGAACACCGCGACCGCCTGATGCGCTTTGGCTTTGAATACCTGGAGACAGCCTTGGCGGCGCAGGGGCGGCG
>JAJYNV010000202.1 GCA_021786135.1 Bacillota bacterium | reverse complement strand
CTTCTCGACGGTGCGGCTGCCCCATGATCCAGCCTTGACGGTGGAGTCATTCGCCATCAGCGCGACCGGCCGGCCCGCTATCCGGCCGGTTCCGGTCACGACGCCGTCCGCCGGCAGGTCGCCCGCGAGGTCGTTCGCGAACATGCCGTCTTCCACAAAGCTGCCGGGATCGAGCAGGAGCTCGAGCCGCTGACGGACAAACAGCTTGCCTCGCGCCGCCGCCTGCTCGTGGTACTTCGCTGCGCCGCCCTGCGCGATCGCATCGCGGCGGGCAAGAATCTCGTCCCTGTTGCTCATTGCAGGGACACCAGAGACTCGCCCTCCTGCACGAATGCCCCCACCTCGGCATGCAGATCCGCCACCGTGCCGTCATGGGACGAGGTGACCGGAACCTCCATCTTCATCGACTCCAGCACGGCCACTTCCTGGCCCTCGGCGACGGCGTCGCCCACCCCGACCGAGTACCTGATCAGCATGCCTGCCATCGGGCTCGCGATCTCCACTGGATGTGTCCTCCTCGTCTTTGGCTCTAGTGTCCGAGTCCAAGGCCACGCGCGATGACGATGCGCTGGATCTCGGACGTCCCCTCGCCGATCTCGAGCAGCTTCGCGTCGCGCAGATAGCGTTCGACCGGATACTCTCGCGTATAGCCGTTGCCGCCGTGGATCTGGATGGCCTGCGTCGCCGCGCGCATCGCCGCCTCGGACGCGTAGAGCTTGGCCATGGCGGCGATCTGGCCGAACGGCTGGTGCTGGTCCTTGAGGCACGCCGCCTTGTGCACGAGCAGGCGAGCCATCTCCACCTCCATCGCAACGTCGGCGAGCTTGAACTGGATGGCCTGGAACTGGCCCAGCTTCTGCCCGAACTGCTCGCGCGTCTGAGCGTAGGAGAGTGCCGCGTCGAGCGCCGCCTGGGCAATGCCCACGCCCAAGGCGCCGATCGAGATGCGGCCGCCGTCCAGTACCTCGAGGAAGCCCCGGAAGCCTGCACCGCGGGGGCCGAGCATGGCCGAGTCCGGAACGAACGCGTCGCGCAGCTCGATCTCGGCGGTCTCGGAAGCCCTCATCCCCATCTTGTCGTACGCGCTGCTCGGGTAGAAGCCCTCGGTGCCCTTCGGAACCAGGAAGGCGGATATGCCGCGGGTGCCCTCTCCGGGGTCCGTCACCGCGGTGATCACCGTGACGCCTGCGGAGACGGCGTTCGTGATGAAAGACTTGCTGCCTGAGAGCACCCAGCCTCCGTCCACCTTGCGCGCCCGGGTCCTCGTGCCTCCGGCATCGGAACCGGCTCCGGGCTCGGTCAGGCCGAATGCCACCAGATACTCGCCCTGTGCTGCCGGCACCAGGTAGGTGCGCTTCTGTTCGTCGTTGGCCAGGAGGTTGAGACTGCCGAGGCCGAGCGACACATGGGCCGCGTAGCTGAGTCCGGTCGACGCGCAGACCCGCGCAATCTCCTCGACGGCGATCGCGTACTGCAGATAGGTTCCGCCCGCACCTCCCCATCTCTCGGCGATGGGCAGGCCGAGGAGTCCGAGACCGGCCATCTTGCGGTAGATCTCGAGATCGAACGTTCCTTCGCGATCGCGCCTGCCCGCCTCAGGCAGCAGTTCCCGCTGCGCGAAGTCGCGCACCGTATCCTGCACCATGCGGTCTTCCTCGGCAAGAGCGAAATCCATTCCTTCGCCTCCCGATTTCTTTAGGCTACCGTGCACCTATGTCGATTCTAGCCCCAGGCTCCGCCTGTGGGAACGGCCGGTCGGCCGCTCCCTTTTCCCACGCCTTTCCTCTGCGACTCCGATCCGGGATTGAACCTTCTGGCAGCGCCGGACGTTTCAGCGAATGGAGACCGACAGCGAGGCGCCAGGTAGGCCGTTGCCCCGTGTCTTCCGGCCGCGGCCTCCACTTCCATCGGGTTCCGGGAATCTACCGCACTGCGCCCGGCGTGCTGGGGCAGGCATATCACACCGTGCCCCGCATACACCATCAGCGATTCGGCCTGTCCAGTTCCACCCACTCCATTTACTTCCAATGAGCCCAAATTGAATCTCTTATCATTTTCTTTTGTCGACAACTTTCTACACATTGCAGGATGCTCCGTTGCGATCTGGATTACCCATGAACAGAAGTCGCTCGAGGCCAAGTAGTCAATGCTTCCAGCAGCGTAAAAGGAGCAACTTCTAACTCTATATAGGATTGTCCAAATTTATTTCAATTTCACTGGTGCAACCCGACACGTTTCCACGGGTTTGACGTTAATACTATTGCGGGTGTCATGACGATATTTTGACCGTCCAATAACCTGACCTCCGCGTCCGCGTCCGCGCCCGCGCCCGCCTCCGATCACCCAGTCTTCCCACGCTTGTCTCGAAAGGGAGCGAGGTCAGGTGCCGAAGCCCGTCGCCGGTTCAGCCCGCTACATGCCTGGACTCGACGGTTTGCGTGCCATAGCGGTACTGGGCGTCATCGCATTCCACCTTGACCTGCCCATCGCCCAAGGGGGGCTGCTCGGAGTCGGCGTCTTCTTCGTCCTGTCGGGTTACCTGATCACCGATATCCTGATCCGGCAATGGGAGAAGCGCGGTGCCCTCGATCTCAAGGACTTCTGGCTTCGGCGCGCCCGACGGCTTCTGCCGGCTCTCTTCGTCCTGCTGTTTGCTGTCTCGGCCTACGTGACCCTGGTGCAGCCGAGCGATCTAGCCGCGCTTCGCAGCGAGGTCGTGGCGGCTGCCCTCTATGCCAGCAACTGGTG
>JAJYNV010000223.1 GCA_021786135.1 Bacillota bacterium | reverse complement strand
ATCTCCAGGCGACAGCGGCGTCAGAGAGCGATGCAGGCGCTCGAGGCGGTGGGACTCGGAGAACGCGCCCGCCACCGACCATTCGAGCTTTCGGGCGGCCAGCAACAGCGCGTCGGCGTCGCGCGGGCCGTAGTCACCGAACCGAGCGTGATCCTGGCGGACGAACCGACGGGCAACCTCGACACCGCATCGGGCCAGGCGGTCATGGAGCTCTTCCGGGAACTCCACCGTCAGGGACGGACGATCGTGGTCGTGACGCATGCGCCCGAAGTGGCGGCGGGGTGCGAGCGGACGATCCACATCCGCGATGGCCGTGTGGTGAAGGACGCGAGGCGCGAGGGGAGGCCGCGGGATGTCGCTAGGGGATAGCCTCCGGATCGCGGTCCGGGCGCTCGTGCTGCAGCGGCTGCGCACGATGCTTGCGATGCTCGGTGTGATCATCGGCATCACGGCTGTCATCGCGCTCCTCTCCGTCGGGACGGCTGCGAGCGACAGCGTGACATCGAAGGTGTCGGGGCTCGGCGCGCAGGTCATCGACATCACACCGATGGGGCAGAGCGGCGTGACGCTCGATACAGAAGATGTCGGCTGGCTCCTCAGGCGGGTCAGGGAGATCAGCGCCGCCGCGCCGATCATCTCGGGCAGCGTCACGAGCTACCAGGGCGGGAAGACGTGGAGCACCACGCTCATCGGCACGACGCCGGGCGCCCTGGCCATCGAGGGACGGAGCGTGGCGATCGGGCGGGACTTCACTAGAAGCGAGGCGGCGAACGACGCGAGCGTCGCGGTGATCGGCTCGACGACGGCCAAGGAGCTCTTCTCCGGCTCGGACCCGATCGGGCGGCAGATCACGGTCGACGGGGTGCCTCTGACGATCGTCGGCGAGATGCAGACCGAGGGCACGTCGCAGGGCTTCGGCCAGGATCCGGACGATGAGATCGTCGTCCCGATTGCGCTCGCCCAGGACATCGTCGGTACGTCAGATCTCAGCATGATCGTGGCGAGCGCCCGGAGCGCGAGCTATGTGCCGCTGGCCGTGGGGCACCTCGAAGCCGTCCTCGACACGCGCTTCGGCACGACGGACGCCGCGAATGTGCAGTCCGCGGCGGCTCTCGGCTCGACCCTGAGCTCGATCACCAGCATCCTCACCCTGCTGCTCGCCGGCATCGCCGGCATCTCGCTTCTCGTCGGCGGCATCGGGATCATGAACATCATGCTCGTGACCGTCGCCGAGAGGACGCGCGAAATCGGCCTCCGCAAGGCGATCGGGGCCAAGAACCGGGATATCAGCCTCCAGTTCCTGCTCGAGGCGTGCCTCCTGAGCGTGACAGGGGGGCTTATAGGAGCAGGGGCCGGCATCGGCGGCGGCATCCTGATCGAGCGGGCCTTCGGCTGGTCCCCGCTCATCGACTGGCAGGGGGTCACGATCGCGCTCGCCTTCTCGGTGGCGGTTGGGATCCTCTTCGGACTCTGGCCCGCCCTCAGGGCGAGCGCACTCGACCCAGTGGAGGCATTGCGTTCCGCGTGAGAAGACGCACTCGAGCGATCGATGTCCGTGGACGCCAGCGGCCATGTTGGCGGCCGGTGCAGCAGGGAGGCAGGAGCATGAAGCGCGTGGCCCTGGCCCTGACCCTGGCGATGGCAGTTTTCGGCACTGCGATTCCCGCTGCCGCAGCCA
Organism: Bacillota bacterium; assembly: GCA_021786135.1. Lineage (GTDB taxonomy): Bacteria > Bacillota > Sulfobacillia > JAJZYS01 > JAJYTV01 > JAJZQO01. The sequence continues at coordinate 1,072 of JAJYNV010000223.1, read as the reverse complement.
GTGGCGGGCAGACGGTTCATACGCAGCCGCCCGGCGGGCACGGGACACTGCCCGGCCCGGGATACGTCTCGCCGCAGGTCGCACTGAAGGCCGCGGCCAGGTATCTGGGTGTCACCGTTTCCAGCCTCGGGCGGGAGATGCGCCAGGGACAGAGTCTGGTCCAGGTGGCAAGGGAGCGTCACAAGAAGCTCGCAGGACTTCGGCAGGTCGTGCTGGCCGCCGCGAACGAGGCGCTGCAGCGGGAGGTGAAAGACGGGCAGCTGACGGAAAGCAAAGCCAGCCAGGTTGAGAGAGAACTCCCCGGCTGGACGGCGCGGTTCCTGACGCAAAGGGAGACGAGGAAGCCAGCAGGTGGTCCGCCGGGAGGCAAGCCCCCGGCGGGTGGCCAGCCTCATCACGGCGGCAGTGGAGGTGGCACGCAGCCTAGCGCCAGCTGAGCACCGCGCTGCAGCGAACCTCTGGGCATCGGACACACAGCGACTCAGCGACGCGCGGCCGGAGAAGTCTTCCACTACATGGCCCTTTTCCTTGCCTGCCGGCCGTCTGGGCGATAACATAGATAGGAAGTTGCCCTGCGCCTTGTGGGCACGAGGAGGAATGGCGATGGAAAAGGCGGTCGGGAACCTCGAACCACTCGACGTCGCCGCCGATCTCTTGCGCCAGAGCGGCGCACCGATCACCGCACGGTCACTGCTGGCGGACACTCTGCAGGCTGTGGGTGGCGACCCTGAGGACGCGCAGCAACTCGCCGCGCTGCAGACGGAGATCAGCCTCGACAACCGCTTCCTGCCGGCGCTGCACGGAGCCTGGGCGCTCAAGGAATGGCTGCCGAAGCCGAAGCCGTCGCGGGCGGGCAAGGCGCTCGCGGTGCATCGAACAAAGCAGGTCGTGGACGACGACGACGCCGGTGAGGGCGCCGAATCCACGGAGGAATGGGATTGACGGCGGCCGCCTGGGCTCCGTAGAATGCTCTACGGGCCCTGGCGGCCCGCCCTTTTTATTGCCCCGAGGGCTCTGGGAAGCGGAGGGAATCTTGCGTGGCCAAGTTCATCTTTATCACCGGCGGCGTCGT
>JAJYNV010000286.1 GCA_021786135.1 Bacillota bacterium | reverse complement strand
TGCGCTGCCGGCGTTCGTGCAGGAGATCGTCGCGGCCGGGGGCCTCATGGCGAAGCTCAGGGAGGAACTGCAAGAGGGGGGCGCGGCGCTGTGAAGGAGCAGGGAGAGACGCATCAGCTGGTGCTCCTGCCGGGAGACGGGATCGGACCCGAGGTGATCAAAGCGGCCGAGACGGTGCTCTGCACAGCCCGCGAATACCTGCGCCACGAGGGCATCGAGCTCTCGTGGGAGGCGAAGCCGATCGGCGGCGCGGCGATCGAGCAGGCGGGCAAGCCCCTGCCCGACGAGACGCTCTCCGCCGCCCAGGCGGCGAAGGCGGTCCTGCTCGGCGCGGTCGGCGGCCCGCAGTGGGATCGTCTCGCGCCGAGCGAACGGCCGGAGGCGGGGCTCCTCGGCCTCAGGCGGGCACTATCGGTGTACGCGAACCTCCGGCCCGCGGCGATGCTGCCGGGCCTCGAGGGGAAGTCGCCCCTCAAGCCCTGCGGGCTGCAGGGTCTCGACGTGCTCCTCGTGCGCGAGCTGACGGGCGGCGTCTACTTCGGCGAGCCGCGGGGCCGGGCGGGCGATTCCCCCAGCCGCAGTGCCCTCGACACGATGGCCTACCAGGAGGGGGAGATCCGGCGGGTCGCGCATGTCGCCTTCCGGGCGGCGCGCCGGCGCCAGAGGCACGTGACTTCGGTCGACAAGCGCAACGTCCTCGAGACATCGCGCCTCTGGCGCGAGGTGGTGGAGGATGTCGCAGCGGAGTACCCGGACGTCCGGGTTGAGCACCAGCTCGTCGACTCGATGGCGATGCTGCTCGTGCTGCAGCCCCACATGTTCGACGTGGTGCTGACGGAGAACATGTTCGGCGACATCCTGAGCGACGAGCTCGGCGGCGTCATCGGGAGCCTGGGCGTGATGGCGTCCGCGAGCCTCGGGGACCAGGGCCCTGGCCTCTACGAGCCGGTGCACGGCTCGGCGCCCGACATCGCGGGCAAGGACATGGCGAACCCTCTCGGGGCGATCCTGTCCCTCGCGATGCTCGCCGAGCACAGCCTCGACCTGCCGCTCCTCGGGCATGCGATCGAAGGGGCGGTCAAGGAGGTCCTGCGCCAGGGGCTCAGGACACGGGACATCGCGGACGGCCGCCAGGGCGAGAAGGTGGTAGGCACCCGCGAGATGGGCCAGCGCGTAGCGGACGCCCTCGCGCAGGACCTCCACACAAGGCAGGCCTTGAACGCGGCCTACTTCTAGGAAAGGGGGCGGACGACGATGAGCGAGACCGGCGCGAAGACGCTCTTGCACTGTCTGCAGGAGGAAGGCGTCGAGGTCATCTTCGGGTATCCCGGCGGTGCGGTGCTTCCAATCTACGACGCACTCTACGACTCCCCGATCCGTCACGTCCTCGTCCGCCACGAGCAGGGGGCGGTGCACGCCGCGGACGGCTATGCCAGGGTCTCGGGGAAGGTAGGAGTCTGCCTCGCGACATCCGGGCCGGGAGCGACCAATCTCGTCACCGGCCTTGCGACGGCGCTCATGGACTCCATCCCGATGGTCGCGGTCACGGGACAGGTGACGCGCTCCCTGATCGGAACCGACGCCTTCCAGGAGGTCGACACGATCGGGGTCACCCGCGCGATCACGAAGCACAGTTATCTGGTCGAGGATGCAGAGGACATCCCGCGCATCGTCCACGAGGCGTTCTACATCGCGCGCACCGGCCGTCCAGGGCCCGTTCTGATCGACATTCCGAAGAACGTCGCCCTGCAGCGTGGGAACTTCCCTCATCCGACAGCGCCTCCCGGCCGGCGCGGCTACCGCTTCCACCAGGAAGCGGACCCCGGGGCCGTCGAGGCGGCGGCGAAGGCGATCGCCGAGGCGGAGCGGCCGCTCCTCATCGTCGGTGGCGGGGTGGTGCAGTCCGGAACGGAGGAGTTCCTGCGGCGGCTGATGGCGGAACGCGACATCCCTGCCGCGAGCACCCTGATGGGCCTCGGGGCGGTCGTCGGGACGGACCCGCGCCACCTCGGCCTCCTCGGCATGCACGGCACGTACGCCGCAAACCGGGCCACGGCACACGCCGATCTCGTCGTGGGGATCGGGGTTCGTTTCGACGATCGGGTGACGGGATCCGCCCCGCACTTCGCTCCGAAGGCGAAGATCGTGCACATGGAGATCGACGAGGCGGAGGTCGAGAAGATCGTGCGGGTCGACTATCCGGTGCTCGGGGACCTGCGCTCTTCTCTGCCGGCGCTGCTCGCGGCCGTCACGCGCGATCCGCGCACGGCGGACGACGCGGCGCGCGGCGCCTGGTGGGAGGAGATCCGCGCCTGGGAGGCGCACCAGGGCTGGACCGCCACGACGCCGATGGAGCTTGGCGGCGCAGGCGGACAACCGCTAAGGCCACAGGCCGTCATCCAGGAAGTCTACAAGGCGACGGACGGGGCGGCCGTCATCGTCACGGACGTTGGCCAGCACCAGATGTGGACGGCGCTCCTCTACCCCTTCGCGAAGACGCGCCAGCTCGTCACATCCGGGGGGCTCGGCACGATGGGGTTCGGCCTGCCGGCGGCCCTGGGGGCACAGATGGCAAGGCCCGAGGCGAGCGTCTGGCTGATCTCGGGCGACGGCAGCATCCAGATGAACATCCAGGAGATGGCGACCGCGACGAACTACGGTCTGCCGGTGCGGGTCGTCGTGATCAATAACCACCAGCTCGGAATGGTGCGCCAGTGGCAGGAGCTCTTCCACCAGGAGCGCTACAGCGCCGTCGCCAT
>JAJYNV010000461.1 GCA_021786135.1 Bacillota bacterium | reverse complement strand
CCATAGGGACGTCCCCCTAAAACATGTTTTAGAGATGTCTAAAAAAGCTATTTGCATTGTATGCGTTGCCGTGCGATGGTGCAACCAGAGGTGACCGGGCTGCGCCTGCGGCCTCCCAGACCTATCTTGTGCTGCGGTTGGCGCTCGGTTACGGTGAGCTCCAGGCCGGCGAAGGCACCGGCCTGAGAGCCCTCCTGGGGGTGGTACGCTTGGTGAAACTCCGTCAGGGAGAACCCTGGCAGCCTGCCGACGTCTACGGACGCAGCCTGCAGGGCCTCAGCCTCAATCTCGTGGTTCGTTCCGTATCGGAGAGCCTGCCGTTCTACGAGCGGGCGCTCATGCTGCGTCGGCTCTACAGCGATGAGGACTTCGCGGCGCTTGCGGGCCACGGACTCAGGCTGATGCTGCACGCCGATCACACGTACAGCCGCATGCCGAGCGGTGAGCGCGCAGCTCAGGAGAGGCTGCGGGGCGCCGGGGTCGAGATCAGGCTGCTCGGCCTGGATCCCGAGCGCGCGGCGGCAGGAGCCCGCGCCGCGGGCGGTGAGGTGGTGCTGCCGCCGACGGTTTTCACCCATGGCTGGCGCGAATGCCACCTCGCCGATCCGGACGGGTATGTCTTCGTGGTGGGTGAGCCCACGCCGTCGCCCGCCCCGGCCGTGGGCGACGTACGTCTGCGGCCGCTGCGTGCGGAGGATGCCGATAACGTGCTGCCGGTGCTCGACGACTGGTGGGGTGGGCGCCACATGACACCGCGCCTGCCGCGGCTCTTCTTTGAGTACTTCTCGGACTCGAGCTTTGCTGCCGAAGATCGGGAGACGTCAAAACTGCTCGGTTTTCTTTGCGGAGTCTTCGCCACCGGCGATACCGAACGCGCGTACATCCACTTCGTCGGCGTCGACCCCTCGGCCAGAGGAAGCGGCATTGGCCGCCTGCTCTACGAGGCCTTCTTCGCGGCCGCGCGCATGGCCGGGCGGACGTCCGTGACCGCCATCACGGCGCCTGTCAACACGGGGTCGATCGCCTTCCATCGGGCCATGGGATTCCAGGTGGTCCCGGGCGACACAGTGGAGATGGGCATCCCCTCGCACTCGGGACACGAGGGGCCCGGCACCGCGCACGTCGTCTTCCGGCGGGAGCTCTAATCTAGCAGCGGTCCTCCGACGCCGTCTCGAGGCCGGGATCGAACTGCTCATGGTAGAGCCGCGCGTAGAGTCCCCCCTGGGCGAGCAAGGCCTGGTGGCGGCCGCGCTCGACAATGCGGCCCTGTTCCACGACCAGGATCTGGTCCGCCGCGAGGATGGTCGAGAGGCGGTGGGCGATCGCCACCACGGTCCGTCCCTCGAAGAGGCCAGCCAGAGCCTGCTGGATCAGGCGTTCGGCATGGCTGTCGAGCGAGCTCGTGGCTTCGTCCAGCAGAAGCAGGGACGGATTGCGCAGGATGGCGCGCGCAATGGCGACGCGCTGCTTCTCGCCGCCTGAGAGGCGGTAGCCTCGCTCGCCCACCACAGTTGAGAGGCCTTCCGGTAGCTGCGCCACCAGTTCGCCGAGCTGCGCCGCGTCGACGGCGGCCGCCACATCCGCGGCACTTGCGTCCGGGCGCCCGTAGCGGATGTTTTCCTCGAGCGTCTGGTGGAAGAGAAAGAGCTCCTGGGTAACGACGGACATCAGGCGCCTGAGATCATCCTCGGCGAGATTGGTGAGCGGCATATCCGCGAGCAGAACCTGGCCCGAGTCCGAATCGTAGAAACGGGCAGCCAGGGAGAGAATGGTGCTCTTGCCGGCGCCGCTCGGCCCGACCACGGCGGTGAGTTTTCCTGCTTCGGCCTCGAACGTCAGGCCGTGCAGGACCTCCTCGCCCACGCGGTAGCTGAAGCGCACGTGGTCGAAACGCAGCGCCACAGGCGTGACGCCCGCCTCGGCACGGATGGGCAGGGGAGCTTCAGGCTCGGGCACCGCGATCGGCTCGTCGAGGAACTGGAAGATGCGGTCGAAGAGCGCGAGTCCGCCCAGGAGCGTCGTGTTCGAGCCGGCGAGTGACGAGGCGGGATTGTAGAGTTGCACCAGGTAGGTGGCGAAGGCCACGATGGTGCCGATCTGGACGGCACCGGTGATGACGAGGTAGCCTCCGTAGCCGTAGAGCAGCGCAGGGCCTACGGCCGACATGGTGGAGAAGACGAAGCCGAGCCAGCGACCGATCATGCTTTGGGCGATCTGGTTCTGGCGCACGTCGTGGCTGATGGACCGGAAGCGCTCGGCCTCGCGCCGGCACGTTCCGAAGCTCTTCACCACCACGATGCCGGACAATGTCAGCGTCTCTTCGAGATGGGCCGTCAGACGCGAGAGACTCTCCTGGGTGCGTGTGATCGCCTCGTAGGTGCGTCTGCCGAAGCTCAGGACAGGCAGCGCGAAGGCGGGCAGCACCAGGATGCTGAGGAGCGACAGCTGCCAGTTCAGCGTGAACATCAGGGCGAGCGTGAGCATGATCGTCATGACGTTGACGAAGAAGCCGGTGAGGATCGTCCCCAGCACCTGCTGCACGGCATTGAGGTCGTTGACGAGGCGGGAATGGATCTCCCCGCCTGGCGTGTGCGTGAAGAAATCGATGCCAAGCTTCTGGCCGTGCTCGTACATCGCGGTGCGCAGATCGTGGATGACGCCCTGAGCCACAACGGCGTTCAGATAGTTCTGGCCCACGGCTATCACCGCACCGGCCGCGGGGAAGAGCACGAGGCCGGCGGCGAGATAGACGAGCATGCCGACGTCCTTGCGCACGATGGCGACGTCGATCGCCTGGCGCATGAGAAGGGGCGGCACCAGGCCGAGCACGATACCGAGCAGCGTGAGGCCGAGTGCTGCCGCGAGCCGGCGCGCGTGGGGCCGCAAGACCTTGAGCAGACGCCGGACGGTCTCTTTGGTCGGTCTCCCGCCCTGCTCGAGATAGCCGATCGACCGCCGCTGCTCCCAGACGCCGCGCATGCCGCCGCCCATGCCCATGCCGTGAAAGCTCATTTGGCGTCTCCTCCACTCCGCAGCGCCTGCAGAAGAAGTTCGAAGAGACGGCCGAGCTCCTGGACGTCGCCCTTGGCGAGGGGTGCGACGAGATCTCGCAGCATGGTGCGGCGGAGTTCAAGAAAGCGCTGGTGGGCTGCACGGCCCTCCGTCGAGGCAGAAACCAGGACGCCTTTCCTGCCCTGGCTCTCGCGCGACGCCCAGCCGAGCTCCTCGAGACGGTCGATGTGGGCGGTGATCGTGCTCGTGCGGAGATCGAGCCGCTGTGCGAGGTCGGTCGGGGAGAGAGGCCCCTGTTCGATGAGCTGCTCCAGCAGCGGAAAGGCGCGTGGTCCCACGCCCTCGCCCAGGGCGTCGCGCGTGGCGCGGCGCATGCGCACGCGCCAGCGCCGGAGGAGTTCGTCGAAGGTGCGGTCGAGCTGCAAGACAGTGAGGTCGGCGTCGGTCAAGAAAGTCACCACCGGTCCAACTTGATTCGCTAGTCTAGCGAATCAAGTCTACCACCGATCGGCGTTTGGCGCGATGCAGCATCGATTGAGCGGCCTAGACCGTCTCCGGCGCCCCCGCTGGCGCCGGGACGATGCCGAGGTCGGCCGGTACCGAGCGCCAGATCGCGACGGCGAGCCAGATGCCGGTGCCGCCGGCCACGAGCCAGGAGACGATGAGCGGAATGTGGCCGAGCGCAAGTCCGGCGGCCAAGGAACCGAGCGGGTTCGCGATGCCGAAGAGTGTGAACAGGAGCCCGAACGCCCGGCCGCGCACGTCTTCCGGCGTCAGCTGCTGCAGCATGGTGAACATGAGGGCGTTGCCGATGCCGTTGCCGATGCCTGCGAAGAGGAGCAGGCCGCCTGCGAGATAGCTTGCCGTCGCGAAGGGGAAGGCGAGCAGCAGAAGCGCCTGCAGCCCGAACATCAGGGTGCTTGAGGCGCGCAGCGGCCAGTGCTGGAAGCGTGCGGTGAGTACGCCGCCCACGATCAGTCCGACCGCCCAGCCGGCGTCGATCAGCCCGAAGGCGGCCGCGCCGGCGTGCAGCTGGTGGTGGATCCAGTAGGGCAGCATCGTGAAGGCTGCCATGTAGGCGAAGTTTGCCAGCACCACGACCGGCATCATGCGCACTACGCCAGGCAACTGGCGTACCGTTGCCCAGCCCGCGCTGAGGCCGGAGAGAAGACCGGAGGACGGGCTGTCCGCCCTGTTGGTCTCAGGTGCCTTGGGTTCCCAGGAGAACGTTCGCAGCATCAGGAGGATCGCCGCGGCGGAAATCCAGAAGGAAGCCATATCGAAGCCGAAAACCCAGATGATCCCCACAGCGACGATCGCCGCACCGCCGATCGCGGCGCCGATGGCGTTAGCAAGCTGGTAGGTGAGGCTATAGACGCCGTTCGCGCCAGCGAGGTCCTGGGCGGGCACGAGCCGCGGCACGACGACCATCTCGGCCGGTCCGAAGAGAGCGGCGCCGAGGCTGTTCACCGCGATCAGCGCGATGGTGACCAGGTCAAGACTGCCCGGCAGGAGCAGAGCCGCCATGCCGAGCGCCACTGCGACGCCGCGCATGACGTCGGTCCAGAGCATCATGCGACCGGGATGATGGCGGTCGACGAGGACGCCGCCGAAGGCGGCCAGCAGCGACGGCAGCGCCATGGCCAGTCCGGCGACGGCGAGTAGCTGCGGCTGGTGCAGCTGGATCTCCCAAAGCGCCATGATGAGGAATACGGCATTGCCGAACTGCGAGAAGAGCTGCCCGATCCAGAGCGAGCGGAATCCCCCGTACCGCCGGATGGTGCCCATCGTGCGCCTCCTTTGCCTTGTGTCCAGTCTAGCGGTAGGTTCCTTGGCGTCATACGCCCGGCGGTACAGGCAGCCCCCTGTACCAAAGTACAGGTGCGACGGGAGGCTAGGGTTCGAGACGGGTCAGGTCGCGCGGGAAGAGGGTGGTCTCGCGCAGGTTCTGGATGCCGAGAAGTCGCGCCACGAACCGCTCGAGGCCGATGGCGAATCCCCCGTGCGGTGGCATGCCATAGCGGAAGGCCTGAAGGTAGCTCGCGAAGGGGGAAGGGTCGATGTCGCGCGAGGCGAGCGCCTTGAGGTAGTCGCCGTACAGGTGGAGGCGCTGCCCTCCCGTCACCAGTTCGACGCCGCGGAAGAGGAGGTCGAAGCCTCGCGTGTGGCCGGGCCACTCAGGGTCCGGATGCGTGTAGAAGGGACGTGAGACGGCCGGGTAGCCTTCGATGAAGAGGAAGTCGGAGCCTGTTTCCTCTTTGGCCCACTGACCCAGCCAGAGTTCGTCGGCAGGCCTGAGGTCATGTTCCTCCCCGCCTTCAGGCCGCGACGCCTGGAGGAGATCCTGTGCATCCTTGAAATGCAGGTGCGGGAGACGGTCAGGCAGCGTCGGCAGGTCGGCCCCGAGCAGGGCGACGGCGTCGCCCGCGCTGTCTTGCACGCTGCGCAGCATGCCGTCGAGCACCGACCGCAGGATGTCCATGACATCCCGGTGGTCGCGGATGAAGCCCACCTCGGCATCCAGCGAGACATATTCGTTCAGATGGCGCGGCGTGTCGTGCGGTTCGGCGCGAAAAACCGGACCCACTTCGAAGACGCGCTCGAAGACACCGACCATGATCTGCTTGTAGAACTGCGGGCTCTGCGCGAGGTACGCCGTGCGATCGAAGTAACCGACTGGAAAGACGTTGGCGCCGCCTTCGGTTGCCGACGAAACGAGCTTGGGCGTCTGGATCTCGACGAAGCCCAGCCGTCGCAGGCTTGCGCGAAAGCCTTCGACGGCTGCCGCGCTGATCTCGAAGACCGCCTTGCGCCTCGGATGGCGCAAGGCGAGCGGCGCGTAGTCGAGCAGGGTAGGCAAGGGAAGATCCAGCGTGGGGCGGAAGAGGTCAAAGGGGGGCGGCGCCTGCGACGCGGCGAGAACCTCGACCTGCGGGTCATGGAGTTCAGCGCCCGGGCGCCCGTCGCCGCGAGGTGCGACCCTGCCGCGCACTTCGAGAACCGACTCGTGGTGAAGCTCGGCCAGCCGTTCGATCTCCTCCGGCTCGCGCAGCACGGCCTGCGCCGTCCCGCTCCGATCGCGCAGGATGAGAAACCCGAGGCCGCGCAACCGGCGCAGCTGGTCGAGCCACCCCTGAAGCGTGACCTCCTCGCCCAGGTGCTCGGCAAGGTCGACCGTCAGGATGCGGTTCATGGCACCACCTCCAGCAAGACATAGCCCCCCACGTCCTGTGCGGACGAGGGGGCGTCGTGGTGCCACCGCACTTCGCCGGCCTTGGGCCGGCCTCTTTGCTGCCCGTGACGTGGGCGTTTCGGCGCAGCCTGGGAAGTATCTTCAGCTGCGCGCTCCGGAGTGTCTTCGCGGTGGCCGGAAACCGCCTTCACAGCGTCGGCGGCTCTCTTTGTCCCGGTGCCCTCCGCTACTGGTCTCCTTCATCGTTTGGGCCATTATAGCACCATGGGGGCTTTGGCTGACGGCTTCCGGGATGCCGCGCGGGGAGGCGACGGTGGAGTGCCGAGCGTGAGGGAAATGGCTTCCTGGCTCGATGAGCTCGCTGATCGCATCGCCTTTGCCGGTGAGAGCGTCTTCAAGGTGCGCGCCTATCGCGAGGCAGCCCGCCGTCTCGAGATGGGTGCGATCGACGCGACCAGCCTCGAGACGCTCGCAGCGACACCTGGGATCGGCGGGAAGGTCGCGCAAAAGATCGTGCGCATGTCGCAGGGGGAACTGCCGTCCGAACTCTTGCGCCGGCGCGAGGAGCAGCCGCCTGAGCTCCCCTTCCTGCTGCGGCTGCCGGGAATCGGGCCAAGCACGGCGCGCAAGCTCTGGACTGCTGGGATCGGCACCGTGCGCCTGCTGCAGGAGCATCTCGGATCCGGTGAAGAGCTGCCCGGCCTTGCGGTGAACCAGCGGCGGCAGTTGGCGCGGGCCTTCGCGGAATACCGACTTGGCGCGCCCCTGCCGGAGCTCATGGGACTCACCGAGGAGTTGCGCGCCGACAATTCTTCACTCAGCCCGACGGGCGATCTGCGACGCTTGGAGCCTACGGTCTTGCATCCGCGCTGGCTGGCCAAGGCGGGGGACGGCGCCAAGGAGTCCTGGCGCAACCATCTGCCGCTCGTCCTGCAAGGCCTATGGGAAATCTCCCCTGACGCGGTCACCTTGGTGGACGAGGCGGGACTCGGTGCGGCCCAGGTCTGGCATACAGGCCCGCCAAGTTTCATCTCCGAGGTGCAGGCAGCACTTGGACGCCGCGACCTGAGGCTCGCGGCCGATGGCGTCTACCGTGGTGAGCAGCGTCTCGCCTGTCCCCTGGAGGAGGATGTCTTCGCAGCGGCTGGCATGACCTGGGTGGCGCCTGCGCTGCGTGGTCTCGATCCCGCTGCGCGGCGCGATGCGCCGCTCGCGGTGCAGGGCGATCTGCATACGCACTCCACCTGGTCGGACGGTCTCGCAGATATTGCGAGCATGGCCCGGGCGGCAGCGGCGCGCGGCTACGCCTACCTCGCCGTCACCGATCATTCCCAGGGTCTCAAAGTGGCCAATGGGCTCACGCCCGAGCGCTTCCGCCAGCAGCGAAGGGAGATCGAAGCCGTACGCAGGCAACTGCCCGCCGGCTTCACGCTGCTGCAAGGCTGCGAAGTGGACATCCACACCGACGGTTCCCTTGACCTGCCGGACGATCTGCTGCGGGAACTCGATGTGGTCATCGCCTCTGTGCACAACCATTTCGATCAGGGCGTACTGGAGGCGACCGCACGTCTCGTCGCGGCGATCCAGCACCCGCTCGTCACGGCGATCGGCCATCCCGGGGCGCGGAAGCTGGGGGAGCGACCGCCGATCGCCGCCGACTGGGGACGGGTATTCGCCGCAGCCCGCGATATGGGCACGGGACTCGAGCTGAGCGCTTCGCCGCGGCGCCTCGACCTCGACTACCGCTGGCTCGGCGAGAGTGGAGCGCAGGGGCTCTGCTTCGTCATCGACACCGACGCGCATTCGGTGCAAGAGCTCGACTATATGCCGCTTGGCATCGCCCAGGCCCAGAAGGCGGGCATCAGGGCGGAACAGGTGCTGAACGCGGGTTCCGTCGAGGGCGTCAGGCGGGCCAAGGCTGGACACTAGGCCGGCGGGACGTGTGCCATCCACAGGCCCAGACTGTCACGCGGGGTGGCAACTTTGTCGCACAGCGCCGAACGGTGGCCACGACGGCATCGACTGCTGCAGGCGCCGGCGCGGCCATGGGCAGGGACCACCTGCGGGCCTATGTCAGTGCAGCCCGAAGAGCATGGCCAGGAGACCCGTGATGACGCCGAACCCGGCGACGATAGCGGCCACCACCGCCAGATTCTTGCGTGGCAGCGCCTTGCCGACCATCCACAGGGAGGGAAGGCTCACGGCGGGCAGTGTCAGCATGAGGGCACCGCCGCCCGCCGAGCCGAGACCGTAGCTGAAGAGTGTCTGCAGGATTGGCACCTCCCCTGCGGTTGGCACCACGAACAGGGTGCCGGCCACGGTCAGCAGGAGAAGGAGCAGGATGCTGCCTCCGATGACGGGCGACATCGCCGGAAAGAGCAGCGAACGCACAGCGCCAAGCACGAGCACGATCACGAGGTACTCGGGCACGAGGCCCAGGGCGAGACGCAGTGTGGCCTTCAGCCACGCCGTGATCAGATTCTCACCGGGGCGGCGCACGACCGACGGCGGGACGGACTGGAGGGCGAGGTCTGCGTGCGGCACGTAGCGGTTGCCGTACCAGGCGAGGGTCGCCACCAGCGGCACACCGACGGCGACGCGCAGGAGAGCCCAGCCCCAGCCGAGCACGAACCCGAGAAAGATGATCGTCGCCGGGTTGAGCACGGGGTTTGCCACCCAGTAGGCGAGCACAGCGCCCGGTGACGCGTTGGCACGCCGCAACCCGACGGCCAACGGTGCGGCGCAGCACGTGCACATCATCGACGGGACGGCGGCGACGCCCGCAATGGCTGAACTGCGGACGTCGGCCCGGCCGAGCACCTTCGCAAGCCAGCCATCGGGCAGCAGTGTCTGCACGCCGGCTCCAAGCAGCAGTGCGACCGCGAGAGCCTGCCAGATGTCCTGGAAATAGGCGATCCCATAGTCGAGAGCGGCGCCGATGGAGAAGGGCGGTGCAGCGGCCGACGTTCCCGTGACGATCGATGGGCCCAGAGTGTGCGCCGCGGCTGCATGGAGAGCCTTGGCGAAATAAGGATCCCATTTCACGTAGAAGATGCCTGCGACCGCCACCACCAGGAACAGAAGGATGCCGAGGCGAGATAGATCGCGGCCGGTGTCGCGTTCGGTTTCGAGCAATGCCATGCCACCCCCACGCCCTGACGATGCACAAATCAAACGGCGAAGCTCAAGAACATATGCCAAAAACGTATGGATTCCCGCAGCGTGACGTGAAAAAGGCGTTGCGCATCTTGGCACGGTGAGGAACGACCTTGGTCGTCGGTTGCGACAGCCTAAGGCGCACGAGATCGTCTGCCAGCAGCCGCCGAATCGCTCCGGTCGTAGCCAGTTGGGACCTCTCGAACAGACGATCTGGTGCCCGTGCCAGATGTCCCTAGGTGTAGGAGCGCCGGGCCGTGCGCATCCCTAAGCCGAGGAGGCGGTATGCGCATGTCCGAGCATCCGATTCAGGGACTCATGACGACTGCGATGCAGAGCATCAAGGACATGATCGACGTCAACACCGTGATCGGGGACGCCGTGGAGACCCAGAGCGGCGGCGTGATCATCCCCGTGTCGCGGGTGAGCTTCGGCTTCGCCGCAGGTGGCGGACAGTATGGCGGCCCTGGGCCAGAGCGCCGCACGGCAGCAGGCGACGAGGAGCATCTGCCGTTCGGCGGAGGGTCCGGCGCCGGCGTGTCGGTACAGCCCGTGGGCTTCCTCGTGCTGCACAAGGATGAGGTGCACCTGGTGCCCGTCGATCAGAACGCCGTTCTGGACCGCGTGCTGGACGAGGCTCCGGAACTGCTCCAGGAGATCGGTAACTGGATTCGCCCCGGCAGCAGGACGGAGCGTTCCCTCACCGGGAGCGAGCGGGACACGAACGGTGGCTCAGCGTATTGACGCCGAGACGGATGCCGCTCTCGTGACGCTGCGCTCGTGGGCTCGCCTGGAGCCGATCTGGCGCCGTGCGCGTGTCGTGCGCTATCCGCACCAGCTGACGGCGGCCGGCGAAATTGTCGACCGTCTGGAGGGTTCGGCCCTTCTCGCCGATGAGGTCGGGCTGGGCAAGACGATCGAGGCGGGCCTTGTGCTGGAGGAGTTGAGGGCTCGGGGCGAGGCCGGCCTCGCCCTGATCCTCTGTCCAGCCGGACTGCTCGCCCAGTGGCGCGATGAGCTGGGTACCAAGTTCGATCGACATGTTGTACTGCAGCCGCGCATTCCGCCAGATCGCGGAGTCGTCCTCGCTTCGCTCGACTGGGCGAAGCGCTTGCCGCAGGCGGCCGCGTACCAGGCCAAGGCGTGGGACGTGGTCATCGTGGACGAAGCGCACCATCTCAAGTCGCAGCGCAGCCAGAACCACACCTTTGTCGCGGGCCTGCCGCGACGCAGGATGCTGCTCATCACGGCCACGCCGATCCAGAACGAGCTGACAGAGCTCTACAACCTTGTGGCATTGGTCAAGCCGACCGTGTTCGGCTCCTACATGCAGTTCTACCGGCGCTTTCTCCTGGCGCCCAGGCGGCCCCGCAACGTCGACGAACTGCGCCAGGAACTTTCCGCCGTCATGATCCGACGCACCCGCCAGGAGGCCAACATTGCTCTCCCCGAGCGCAAGGTCGAGCTGCTCAAGGTGGATCTCACGCCACCCGAGCGCCAGCTTTACGAACGGGCCACGCGCCTCCTGGGGGAGGCGTACCGCCTCAGGCGCGCCCAGCAGGAGACGATCCTGCCTCTCGTGCTGATTCAACGCGAACTCTGCTCTTCGAGTTTCGCTCTGGCTGATACGCTTGAGCGAATGGGTCCGGCCTGGTTCGGCAGCGAGTCGCAGGATCTCCTGCGCTGTGCGCAGGGGATCCGGCAGAATCAGAAGGCGGAGGCGGCGCGATCGCTGCTCTGCGGCATGCGCGAGCCTGCGCTGGTGTTCACGGAGTACCGGGCGACCCAGATGTACCTTGGCCGTCAGCTCGAGGAGGCAGGTCTCGAGGTTCACTACCTGCATGGCGGGCAAGCCCAGAGACAGCGCCAGCAGGAGATCGACGCCTTTCGCCGCCGTGGCGGCGTGCTGGTCGCGACAGAGGCCGGCGGTCAGGGCCTGAATCTCCAGAGCGCCTCCGTCGTCGTCAACTACGACCTGCCCTGGAACCCGATGCGCGTGGAACAGCGCATCGGACGTGTCCATCGCCTGGGGCAGACACGCGAGGTGCGCATCCTGAATCTCTGCGCCAGGGATACGGTGGAGGAACATGTCCTTCACCTGTTGCATGAGAAGATCGACATGTTTCGACGCGTTATTGGCGACCTGGACGTCATATTGCGTCATCTTGAGCATGACAAGCCGCTCGAAAGTCAACTGCTCGAAATCTTCCTGACGGAGAGCGATCAAGGGATCGAGCACCGTATCGACGAGATGGCCAGGACGGTACGGCGAACGCATATGCAGGAAGTCGTGGGTCGCAAGGTGTAATTTCTCGTCGGCAAGCGCAGCCTGGCGGAGGTGGCTGGCACGGAGCAGGTGCATTCGGCCGAGGAACTGCAGAGACTGGCAGCTTCGGGCGATAGGAAACTCGCTCTGATCCTTACACGCGGCTTTCTGCACCTTGGGCACCGCAAACTCGTGGCCGCAGCAGCCGACGCGGGCTACGCCACGATACTCGCTGTCTTCCTGCATCCGCGTCAGTTCGCGCCTGGTGACAGCCCCTCCCTTTACCCCCGCGATGGTGCCGGCGACATCGAGCGCGCCTCAGAATATGGGGTGGACATCTATTGGCCGGTTGCGGAACGCGACGTCTATCCGTCGGGTTTTTCGACAGAGATTCGGTTGCCTGCCATCGAACGCACGCTATCCAGCGTCGTGCACCCGGAGGTACTGCGGTCGCAGATCACCTTGACGTTTCGCCTGATCAATCTCGCGAATGCTGGCGCCGCCTATTTCGGCGAACTCGACTGGTACAAGGCACGCTGTATCGAGCGCGCGCTCGAGGACCTCGCGTTGCCGTGCGCCGTGCGGACCGTCGAGACCGCGCGCGATGAGCAGGGTCTTGCCTATTCCGCGATGAACGCGAAGTTGAGTCCCGAGGATATGCGCCATGCTGGGCGCATCCATGGCTGCCTGAGCGAGGCGCGCAGTCTCTTCGCCGATCGTGGCGAGACTGAGGTGACGCGCCTTCTGGGGCGCACCTCCGCTGCGCTGACGCGCATCCCTGGCTTTCGCCTGCAATATGTGTACCTGCTTGACCCGCAGACCCTGACAGAGCGCGAACGCGCGCAACCGGGCGATCTTCTGATGATCGGCGGCTTCTTCGGCCGGACCCGCGTCGCCGACGCGGTGCGTCTGCCGGACAGAGGCACCGATGCTGGCCCCTCCGCATAGGCTGCCCACAAGCCTCGCTGCGGGGGGATCCCCTTGGACGACTATTTCCTGGAGCGCAGCGCCGAGCGCGATGCTGTCCGGCATGAGGAGCGCCTGCGCGCTGCCTTGTCCGGCTACCTGCGCGACCTGGTGGCCGAGGAGGCCATCGTCGGTGGGGACGACCACCAGTTGCGCGTTTCGTACCCCGTGCTCCGCGAGCGCCGGCTGCACTTCGCGGATGCCGGTCAGGGCATACTGATCGACGGTCCGGGCTGTGGCAACGGGGCCGGAGACGCGCCCGGCGAGAACGTTCTTGACTGGCTGCGCGAAGAGATCGCAGAGGTCCTCGATCGGCGCTGGAAGCTGCCGGATATAGCACCCCCAGGCGGCAGAGGAGTGCAGCGCAACGAAACCGAGAGCCTTGCCCGCATCGGCCGCTGGGCAGCCCTGGCACGTCGGGAAAGTATGCGCCTGGCTCTTGTGCGCGCCCAGTCCCGCGGTGGTCCCAGGGGCCTTACGGAGGAGGACCTCCGGTTCCGGAGCGTCGCATCTCAGCGCGCGCCAGCCCCTGATGTGCGGATCATCGCGCTGCGCGATGTCTCAGGCAGCATGGGCGACGAAAAAAAGCAGCTCTGCCGCAGCTTCTTCTATTGGCTGACGAACTTCATCCGCCGCCGCTACGGCCCGCTCGAGATCGTCTACGTCATCCACCACACGGATGCACAGCGCGTCAGCGAGGAAGAGTTCTTCCGGCGCGCCGAATCAGGAGGGACGAAGGTTTCCGCCGCGTACCGGCTGGCCGCCGAATACGGACGGGAGTCCTTCGGACGCGGACAGCAGTCCGTCGTGCTGCACTTTACCGAGGATAAATGAACCTTGGGGTGACGCTATGTATACAGCGTCAGATGCGGGTTTCCGCTGATGTCCACGTCGATGCGCTCAAGAAGTGCGTGGAGCATCTCGCGTCGTTCGGCGTGTTCCGCGTTCGCCCAGACCCGTGGTAAACCTGCCGCGAGAACGCGGTTCTGGTCGACCCTTGTGATAGCCGGACCTTGCTCGCGCTGAGCCTGTGCCCGCTCTCGCTGGAGTTGCTCCAGGCGGTCACGCACGACATCGTGCGGCAGTGTGCCGTCCTCGATGGCGGACACCAGGCGAGCAATCTTGGCGTCGATGGCCGCGACCTCGCTGCGACGCTTACGGGGCGCAGGCGGTCTCTTGGCGCGCACTGCAACCAGAAGCTGCGCCGCCACCTCTTCGTCAAGCCGCTCGACGCGCACGTAACCTGGGCCGCAGCGATGCCCGGTGCGTTTGATCCGGTCGCAGATGTAGTAGCGAGACCCCTGCGAGTTCTTGTGACCCACCATGCGGCTACCGCATTCACCGCAGAAGAGGAGCCCGGTGAGGAGGTACGGCGAAGCCTCGCCGCGCCTTGGCCTGCCCGGACCCTTGCGGCGGCTCTCGATCGCATCCTGCGCATCCAGCCAGGTTTCCTCGTCGATCAAGGACGGGTGCCCGGACTTGATCCAGCCATTGCGTGTGCGACGTTCACCTAGATAAGCCCTGTTGTGGAGGATGATCTTGACCGTGCTGGGATACCAGGCTCTCCTCCCGAAAGGCGGAGGTGAGCCTTTCGCGATAAGCCAGTCCACGATGCGGTCCAGCGAAGATCCGTCGATCGCCTGACGGTAGATCGACCGCAGCCAGTCCGCCGTCTCAGCGTCCGGTTCCAACACGCCGTCACGGCCATAGCGATAGCCGTAAGGCGCCGATCCAGCCCATTTCCCCTCGGAGAGGCGCTGGTTGTAGCCAAAGGTCGTCCGCTCGATGATCGTGGCTCGCTCGAGCTGGGCGAACACGGCCAACATGCCGACCATGGCCATGCCGGCGGGGGTGGTGGTGTCGAAGCTCTCCGTGGCGCTGCGAAAGCCGACCTTGCGCGGTGTGAATACGTCCTCGATGAGATGCAGGACGTCCTGCTGGCGCCGGCTAAGGCGGTCAAGTTTCCAGACCAGCACGACATCGCCGAGCCCGGCCTCGACGTCCTCGATCATCTTCTGCATAGCGGGACGCTTGAGATCCTTGCCGGAGAAGCCCTCGTCATTATAGGTCTGCGCAACCACCCAACTCTGCGACACGGCGAACGCCTCAAGACGCTCGCGCTGGGCAGAGATCGAGTATCCCTCACGGGCCTGCTCCTCGGTGGAAACACGGAGATAAAGCATCGCTCGCAACGTGGTCACGCCTCCGCACGACTAGTACGATAAACGCTGTCCATCGTCCTGCAAGGTGAAGGAAAAGTGTACGACCGGACACTACCTGAAGCAGGTGCGGACGACCGCTACGAACAACAACGGTATCAGTGTCAGACTCCTGCCGTCGGCGGGAGCCTGTTTTCGTTCGGCCGCGGGAGGTGGTCGATTGACAGCGGCGGCAGACGGCTTTGATGGGGCGGGCCCCATCCCGGCGACCGAGATCCGTCCTGAGATCCGAAAGGCGTTTACCATTGAATTGCAGAGTGAGTTTGACGGGCTTACAAAGACCGTCGAGCGACGCGTCTTCATCAAGGTCTATGCCTACGCCCGAAAACGAGCGGTCTCATCGCCGCACTTGGTCCGCGCGGGTGGCAGACTCTCTCCGGTCTGGCGACGTACATGGACGCTGACGGAAACTGCTTTCCCTCGCAATCCGAGATCGCCGATGCACTCAGAATCACCCGGCAGGCGGCCAACGAGCGGCTGAAGGAGATCCTCGCCTTCCGCTGGGAAGGCAAGCCGATCGTTATGGCGTGCAAGGTTCGGGGCGAGGGACAGAAGTTCTCGAACACGAGGTACACCATCCTACCGGTGACAGGGTTTCAGTTCGGCCCAGGCTCGCCGGATCAACCCATGTCAACTGGAGGCGACATGGGTGGCACGCAAGCCATGTCGTCTGCAATTGACAAGATCCATCTTTCATGTGCTGTGCCTCCATCAGAAGATAAACCCCAGGCTACATCCTCTTCAGGCAATCCGGTTCCGGGATCGTTAGAACCGGAAGAAGACACCGCGCGCACGCGGACACGGGTTAACTCCGCGCGCGTACGTGCGAAGGCTCCCGCGAACCGCGACGTGCGCACCCTGCTCCAGCGGCACGCGCAGTGCTACCAGGACAAGGTGAAGGCGCCGTATCCGATCACCTGG
>JAJYNV010000458.1 GCA_021786135.1 Bacillota bacterium | reverse complement strand
TATCGTGTGGAAGCGCGGCAGGCGTTCGCTGCAGTAGCGGAACGTGTCGGTCACAAGACGCAGCGATGCAGCAGGTGGCAGGATGTAGGTGCCGCGCGCGGTGTACTCCTTCAGAATGTCGTTCTGGATCGTGCCGCCCAGACGATCCGGGGTCACGCCCTGCCTCCTGCCCACCTCTTCGTACATCAACAGCAGGATGGCGGCGGGAGCATTGATCGTCATCGAGGTCGTTACTTCACCGAGCGGGATGCCGTCGAAGAGTCGCTGCATGTCCTCGACAGAGTCGATGGCCACGCCGACCTTCCCCACCTCGCCGCGCGCCATGGGATGATCCGAGTCGTAGCCCATCTGCGTCGGCAGGTCGAAGGCGACGGAGAGTCCGGTCTGTCCCTGACCCAGCAGGAAGCGAAAACGCTTGTTGGTTTCGTCCGCCGAACCGAACCCCGCATACTGGCGCATCGTCCAAAGTCGGCCGCGATACATAGTCGGAAAGATGCCGCGTGTATATGGAAAGTCTCCCGGGTAGCCGATCGCGTCGGCTCGTACGTCGTCGGCGTCCGCCACGACGGGCAGGTCGATGCCTGAGAGGGTTGAGAACTCCTCCTGCCGTTGGGGCGAGCGTTTGAGCCATGGGGCTAGGGTCTCCTGCTGCCAGGTCGAATGATCGTGCCGCCTCTCCTCGCCCAAGGACAACGCTCCTTCCGTCCGGTCGCCGAAGCCGACGCTTCCGCCGCTTCCCCGTGGCGCCCGTCCTGAGACGGGTCGGTAGATCATCTGGCTGCCGATCGCAGGGGCGACAGGGTCTACCAGTACGCCATGCGGATTGCTAACAGTGTGTCACGGACGTTGGACAGACGCTAGTGCGAGCCTCGCGGTCTCTGGTTGCCGCTCAGGACTCCGCCCGAACATGCCCTTGCATGCAGCGATGCCAGAGCCCGGGCACAACTTCGCCCGAGGCGCACGCGCACCAAAACGAGTATAGCGTGCTGACTCCTCGGGCGAAACAGCAGATAGGAAACTCCGATCAGCGTTACTTCTGGAGCTTGTCGTCGATCTCGACGCCGTTGATGCGCGTCGCCTCGCCGTCCGAGACGGCCGCATCCTTGGCGTCCTTGTCCTGCCGGGACCGCGGACCTGAGACCTCCTTGTCGCGACTGGACTGCACCTGCCCCACGGCACTGCGTGAGATGGACACTTCCACCTTCTCCGCGATGCGCACCAGTGCGGTGTCGTCGTTCAGGTCCACGATGGTGCCGTGCATTCCGCCCATCGTGACCACGCGGTCTCCCCGATGCAGGTTCTTGATCATCTCTTCCCGCTTCTTCTGCTCCTGGCGCTGTGGCCGCAGCAGCAGGAACCAGAAGATCGCAATCAGCACAACGAACCAGAGAATCGTAATCACAGGGGAATTGAGGCCCTTCAACGCGTTGCCTCCTCAGGCCAAGCATACCACCATTGGCCATTCGACAATCGAGGTAGGGCCACCTGCCTGGCCAGTTTATCAGTTGTCCTGCGCATCGCCGCTCGACGTGCCCTGACTGCCGCCCTGACTACCGCCCTGACTGCTGTCGCCTTGTCCGTTGTGCTGGTGCCCCTGGCCCGTGCCCCCATGCCCCTGGCCTTGACCGTAGCCTTGACCGTGGCCTTGGCCACCCTCGCCCGGCTTTCCCCGACCCTGCCCCTCCTGCCCGTTACCGGCGCCGGATGTCCCTCCGGTCGTAATCTGACTGGTGCCGGACGGGAGTTGTGACGACCCGCTCGGCGCAATGCCCTGCCCTTGGTGATCGCCGCCGCCGCTGCCGTGCCCGTGGTCGCCGTGTCCACGCCCATGGCCAACGCCCTGCCCGCTGCCGGCGGAATGCGTTGACGCAGAGCCGCCGTTCTCCTGTCCATCGCCTCCGACCGGGATCTGTAGGGTCCCGCTCGGTGTCAGGACCTGCAGTTGCACACCGGCACCGCTGGGGTGGTTGGCCTCCTTCCCGCCTGCACCGTCGCCAGCAGGTGTGGTCTTCGGCGGCTGTGCAGGTGTCGCACCCTGGCCGGACTTGTCTTTGTGCCCTGCTTGCGCGTTGTTCGCCTCGCCTGGCGCCGACTTGCCTGTCAAGAGCGGCAGTACCGACTGCCCGGAGGGAGTGCGGGCAACCTGCTGCATCGCTTCGCCCAGATTCCCGTCGCGCATGGAACTCACCTTGACGACGGCGCCGGCCTTGTGCAGAGCGGACCACACGGCATACACGCCAGCGGACACATGCGCACGGCTCGCGGCCTGGACCAGTGTCTGCGGCACGATCATGGCAGACACCACGCCGTGTACGTCGTGGCTGTGCAAAAAGCTGGCCGCGAAGGTGCGCGCATCTCTCAACTGCGCTTTCACCGCGGTCGGCAGAGCCGCCGCGCCGGCACCATATCCAGCGACGATCACCGCGGCCGGGTGAGACGCGGAGATGAAGCCCTGCGCCGCGGCGGTGAGCAGCAGACTCCCTACGGCGACCGACAGCGACTCCCCCCGCACGCGCGCCGTCGCCAGCACCTTCCGGCCGTCTTGATCGAGCGCACGCGTGGTCAGTACGGTGCCGCCGGATGACAGGCCCAGTTCCACGCTCGGGTTGATGTCGATGGTCGCGTAGGCCACCACCTTGGCCTGCGCCAGCGGCAACGCTGCAGGCAGAACCGCCAGGACCACGGCCAGGCTGGCCGCAGCATACGCGAAGCGACGCGCGGGTGCCCGGTCGGGCCGTGACGGCAGCATGATCTCGTCACC
>JAJYNV010000086.1 GCA_021786135.1 Bacillota bacterium | reverse complement strand
GTCCACCTTCTCGACGACGCCCCGGCAGGTGAGACGGTCACCGAGCTGCACCATGCGCGAGAAGCGCACCGCGAGCCGGCGCACCGATCCCGGGCCGGCGTAGTCCGTCACGAGCTGGCCCAGAAAGCCCATCGAGAGCATGCCGTGCGCGATCACATCCTGCAGGCCCACTGCCCGTGCCGTCTCCACATCGGTATGGATCAGGTTGTCGTCGCCCGACGCACCGGCGTAATGGAGCAGCTGGAGCTTGGTGACCGCGTCCTTGGCGAGAGGCGGAATCTCGTCGCCCGGTCGCGGGGCCGTCATGCCGTGCCTCCCTGGCGGTAGATGATCGTCGTGCGGCTCAGGTAGACGATCTGCCCCAGGACGTCCCGGGCCTCGGCGGCGAGAACGATGAACGTCATCGGCCCAAGGCTCCCCTCCTTCTCGAAGACGTCTTCGACGCGGCGCACCACCCTGAGCTCGTCGCCCGGCCGCAACGGGCGCCGGTAGCGGTACTCCTCCCCGGCGTGCAGGATGCGCTTCCGGTCGAGTTCGAGCCCGGGCAGCGTGCCGCGGAAGGTCGTGGGAAATGTCGGCGGCGCGATGTCGCCCCTTAGGTGGGCCCCTTCCCCGTCGCCGATCGCCTGCGCGAAGCGCCGGATCGCGCCGCGCTCCACGGCGAAGGTCTCCTCATCGGACGTCCGTCCGATCAGTGAGCGGTCGACCGCCACGGCTCTCCCTCCTTCGCCCCTACTCCCAGCGCCCGCGCCCCGCCGTCCCGCGCAGGAGATCCTTCGCGATCGTCCGCTTCTGGATCTCGTCGGTGCCTTCGTAGATGCGGAAGACGCGCACGTCGCGGCAGACCCGCTCGATCGGCAGCTCCTTCGTGTAGCCCATGCCGCCGTGGATCTGCAGCACGCGGTCGGCGACGCGGTTCGCCATCTCTGCGCCGTGGAGTTTGGCGATCGAGGCCTCGTGACGGTTGTCGAGTCCCTCGTCCTGGAGCCACGCCGCGTGCATGACGAGCCAGCGCGTCGCCTCCAGCTCCACCTCGGAATCGGCGAGCATCCATTGGATCGCCTGATAATCGCCGATCGGGTGACCGAAGGCGACCCTCTGCCTCGCGTAGTCGACGCCCATCTCGAGGAGGCGCTGCGCCCGCCCGACAGCACGCGCAGGGATGACGACGCGGCCGTTCACGATCCAGCGCATGGCCAGTTCGAAGCCCTTGCCGACCTCCCCCAGGACGTTCCCTGCGGGCACCCGCACACGGTTGAAGGTGAGCCGCGCCGGGCCCCAGGAGCCCATCGTCGGGATGTAGCGGGAGGTGAAACCCATGGCGCGGTCGACGAGGAAGGCCGTGATGCCGCCCCGCGCGCCCTTTGCGCGGTCGGTGACGGCGAAGACGATGGCGAAGTCCGCCTCGTTGCCGCCGGTGATGAAGATCTTCTCGCCCGTCAGGATGAAGTCGTCACCGTCCGGCACGGCCTCGAGGCGGATGTTCGTCGCATCCGAGCCGGCGGTGGGCTCGGTGAGCGCGAAGCAGGAGCGCCGCTCCCCGGCGATGGTCGGCAGGAGATACTCCCTCTTCTGCGCGTCCGTGCCCTCGAAAAGGATGTTGTCCGCGCCGCCGCCGAACTGGAACGGAACGAGGCAGCGGTGGATCTCCATGGTGATGAGGGCCATCAGCTGCTGCCCGAAGCCGAGCCCGCCGAACTCCTCCGGCGTCTGGAGTCCCCAGAGGCCGAGTTCCCGTGCCTTGAGCTGCAGGCTGCGCTGGGTCTCGAGGTCGGGAAAATCCTGTCCGCGTCCCTCCAGTTCCGCCTGCCCGAGCTCCGGCTCGAGCGGCATGAGCTCCGCGTCCACAAACGAGCGTACCGTTTCGAGGATCAGCTTCTCTTCCGCCGAGAGGCGAAAATCCATCCCTCGCGTCCTCCTCGCCATGGCCCCGGCCTTTGCTTTGTTCACCATCCGACCGGTCGGTATGTTTCGACTGCGCAGACGGGGCCCAAAGCCCCGCCGCGGGATCAGAACCTCTCGTCGTCCTGTTCTCGGCTCCAGCGCAGCTTGCGCTTGCCCTCCTTGGCATCGTAGATGCGTTCCTCGGCGTAGGCCTTGGCCACGTGGCCGAGTTCGGCCTCAGGCACCGCGAGGTACACGGCGCCGCGGGTGATCCTGGCTATGGCCGTGCGCGGCACGAGGATCTGTCCCAAGAGTCCGTGGCGCACGCCGATGCCGTCGAACACGTCCTCGGAGAGGTCGCCGAGCACGTGCGTCACGTGCCCGACCTGGCGGCCGTCGCTCGTCTCGACCTTGGTACCCGCCGTCAGGGCCAGCCAGGAGATCTCGTCGTCCGGCGAGAGCATCTCCTCGTCATCCGCCGCCATGTGCCCACCCCGCTTCCTAGCGCGTCGCGTCGGGCCTTCGCGAAAGCCTGGGCCGGATCCTGCCGACTGGCCGCAGGCGACTCTCAGAGTTCCTCCGCCTCCTGGCGCAGGCGCTTCCTGATCGCGGTCTTCAGCACCTTGCCCGTGCCGGTCTTCGGCAGGTCGTCCCAGATCTCAAGCGTCCTGGGCGCCTTGAAGGCGGCCACGCGCGCACGCACCCAGGCGAGAAGCTCCTCCTCTGACGCCTGCTGGCCGGCCTTGAGCGAGACGGCGGCATGCACGACCTCGCCCCACTTCTCGTCCGGCCTTCCCACCACGGCGCACTCGCGCACTGCCGGGTGTCCGTAGAGCACATCCTCGATCTCGGCCGAGCTGATGTTCTCGCCACCCGAGATGATGATGT
>JAJYNV010000068.1 GCA_021786135.1 Bacillota bacterium | reverse complement strand
CGCCTCGTGCGCACGCAGCGCCAACTGCTGCAGGACCTCGGCCGCGAGCCGACAGCCGAGGAGATCGCGGACGAGATGGATGTGTCGGCCGAGCGCGTGCGCGAGATCATGAAGGTGGCGCAGGAGCCTGTCTCGCTCGAGACGCCGATCGGTGACGAGGGCGACTCGCACCTCGCGGATTTCATCGAGGACGAGGAGGCCGAATCCCCCGCTGACGCCGCAAGCTATCTCCTGCTGCGCGAGCAGATCGGCGAGGTGCTCGCCACGATGACGCCGCGCGAGCAGAAGGTGCTCGAACTGCGCTTCGGCCTCGAGGATGGGCGCGCCCGCACCCTGGAGGAGGTCGGCCACGCCTTCGGCGTGACGCGTGAGCGCATCCGCCAGATCGAGGCGAAGGCGCTGCGCAAGCTTCGCCATCCGAGTCGCGCAAAGCAGCTCAAGGACTTTCTCGAGTAGATCATCAGATAGACAACCGGGGCCCGCGCTGTGCGGACCCCGGTTGCCTTTTCCGTGCGGATGCCTGCCCACGCGTCGTGCGCTGCGGCGGCCCCGTCAGTCCCCTTGCGCCAGAGCCGAGCAGAGCCGCTCGAGCCAGCGGTCCGCAAGCTCCTCCTGCTGTGCCTCGACCATTACCCGCACGACAGGCTCTGTCCCGGATGGCCGCACCAGCACGCGGCCGCTGCCTGCGAGCCCCGCCTCTGCGGCAGCCAGTGTTTCGAGGTATCGGGTCGAGCGGAGCGACGTGTCGCGGTCCGCCACGCGCACACTTCTCAGCAGTTGGGGATAGTGCGGAATGCGGCGACGGAAATCCGCGAGACGCACGCCTGTCTCCTCGAGCGCAGAAAGCAGGAGGATGCCGGTCGCGATGCCATCGCCGGTCGTGCTCGCCTGACGGTAGATGATGTGCCCGGACTGCTCGCCTCCGAGCAGGATGTTCTCCTGGCGCATCGCTTCGATCACATAGCGGTCGCCGACACGGGTGACGACGCTCGCGACCCCCTCCTGCGCGAGAAAGTCGCGCACGCCGCCGTTCGACATCACAGTGAGCGCCACCTTGGACGGCTCGAGTTCCCCCCGCGCCTTGAGCCAGGTGGCCAAAAGGGCGAGGATGACGTCACCGTCGCAGATCTCTCCCTCTTCGTCTACGGCGATCAGCCGGTCGGCATCGCCGTCGAAGGCCAAGCCCACGGTACCGCCGAACGCCTGATAGTGTTCCTTCAGATAGCCGGGCGATGTCGAGCCGCAAGCTACATTGATCCGCGCTCCGTCCGCCTCCGCGCAGAGCACCGCGACACGCCTTGCGGCTGGCGAGAAAGCTAGCGGCAGAACTGCTGTGGCGGCGCCGTGCGCCGCATCCAGCACCACGCCGCCGCTGTAGGGCCGGCGCACAAGCTGCGTCAGATGCGCGAGGTATTCCTCGCGCAGGCCAGGGTCGTGCCTCAGGCGGCCAACGCCGGCACCGACGGGGCCGGCGGGGCGCCGTCGCATCTCCGCCTCGATCTCGTCCTCGACGGCATCCGGCAGCTTGTGCCCGTCCGCCGCGAAGAACTTGATGCCGTTGTCCTCGACAGGGTTGTGGGACGCCGAGATCATCACACCCGCGTGGAAGGCGTGGCGCTCGGCGAGATAGGCGACACCCGCGGTAGGCAGGACGCCCGCCGACACGACTTCCGCGCCCGCGGACATGACACCCGCGGCGAGTGCCGCTTCGAGCATCGGACCGGAAAGGCGGGTGTCGCGCCCAACCAGGATGCGTGTCTCGCCATCACCCCCGAGTACCCGGGCGGCCGCACGTCCCAGCGCGAGGGCGAGGTCTGGGGTGAGGTCCTGGTTGGCAACGCCGCGGACGCCATCTGTGCCGAAAAGTCGCAAGTCGCGTGACCTCCTGGAATCAAATGCTAAGGCGCGTGCAGCTCCACGTTCGAGTGGTCCGGAACCACCCGTACCACCTGGGTTCCCGCCACAGGCGCGTCGACACTGAGTTTGACCCTGTAGGTGCCTGGCTGTGCATAGGGTACGTCTGCGACCACGCGAATGGCACTGGGCGGCAGTGCGTTGACGATGTCGGATGGACCCCGGATCTCGACGGCGACGGAGGCTGGCTTCACTTGCACGTGCAAGTGACCGGCGTTCTCTACAGCCACCGGCAGGGCGCGAAACGTCCGCGCCACTGTGGGATTCGCCACTGTGGGATTCTGCGGCAAGGCAAGGTTCGCCCATATCCCTATGGCCAGGAAGAGCGAGAGCACGCGCAGCACCCAGTCGTTCGCAAGCCAGCGGTCGACCATCTGCTACGCCCTCCGCAAATTCAGGATGGGTTTGCGTTCCGGCGGCCTCAGCGCAGCCTCCAGCAGCCGGCGCAGCGACGACTCGTCGAGGTGGCGGATGAGCCGGCCGCCCTCGGCGAGGGAAATCGTGCCCGTCTCCTCGGAGACGACGACGGCTATGGCGTCGGACTGCTCGCTCACCCCGACCGCCGCGTGGTGGCGGGTGCCGAACTCGGATGCGGGGCCCAGTGTCTCGGACAGCGGCAAAAAGCAGGCCGCGGCGACCACCCGGTCCCCGCGCACCACCATCGCCCCATCGTGCAGCGGCGTGCGCGGTGTGAATACGTTCGCGATCAGTTCCCAACTGATCTGCGCATCGATCGGCACGCCCGTCTCGATCAGATCCTTGAGGCCCGTCTCCCTTTCGAGCACGATCAAGGCCCCGATGTGGTCGCTGGCGAGGATGCGCGTCGCCTTGACGAGCTCGTCCAGCATGCGCCTGAAGGCGACGTCGGTCAGGTCGTGCAGGAACCCCTGCCCGCCGAAGATGCGGCTGCGCCCGATCTGCTCAAGCCCCCGGCGCAGTTCCGGCTGGAACACGACTGGCACGGCGACGAGCAGGGCCAGTTCGGCGTACTGGAGGACGTAGTGCGTCGCGGTGAGGGAGAAGAAGCCGGCAATCTGCGTGGCGACGACCAGCAGCAGGATGCCCTTGACGAGCTGAATCGCGCGGGTGCCACGCAGGGCGGCGAAGGTGCGGTAGAAAAGGTAGGCGACGATGAGGATGTCGAGGACCGCGCGAACGTAGTCCCAGAGCCCCATGCTCTGCACAGTCAGCAGCACGGTCGTCCCCCCCTTCGCCCTATTCCACGATCGCCCGCTCGAGCAGGAGTTCGTGGCTGGCCACGATGCCCGCAATCCCTCTGCGCTCCGGCCCGCTGTACGTCGTCACCTCAGCGACGGAGAACCCTTCCGCCTGAAGATAGAAAAGCGGCAACGGGTCGGCGTTGGTCAACGGCGCGAGAAGTCTGCGCCGCCCGATCTCCCGTCCCACCCGGTCGGCCTCCACCAGAACGGACTCGCAGAGGCCAGGCAAGCCCAGACCCGGCTGACCTTCGAAGCCAAGCAGCACGAGGTCATCGCCATAGAGGGCGAGCGACACCGTTCCGAGCGGCTTGTCCCCTTCCAGAGCCAGAAGATACGGCAACCGGTCGAGGCGGAACGTTTGGCCCAGCACATGCACCTCCTGCGGCTCCAGGAGCGCAGGATAGCGGCCGCCCGTCTCGGCCGAGGCGATCGCGGGGTGCCGCTCCACGCGCACACCAGTCACAGGCTCGGGCTTCTCATCCACAGCCATCCACTGTTCCACCATCAGTGCCTGTCCGCCCCCGCCCCGAGAGCAAAGTAGGCGAGGGATTGCAGTTCCGTCGTCAGATCGACGTTTTGCACGCTCACCTGCCTGCGCTCCAGTTTCGTCGGTGCAAAGTTGAGCACAGCCGTGACCTCGGCGTCGCACAGGCGTTCGAAAACCTCGCGGGCGCTCTCCTCAGGCACCGCGATGACGCCGATCCGCACGCCCAGCTCCTTGACGGTCGCCACGAGCTCCGTCATGGGCTGCACAATGACGCCCGAGATCTCCTGGCCCACTTTGCGCACATCCTCGTCAAAGACCGCAGCTACAAAAGCGTCGCGCGAATTGCGCGACGTGTAGTGGATGAGGGCGGTGCCAAGGTTGCCCGCGCCAACCAGCGCCACAGGCACAGGACCTGTGAGTCCCAGGATGCGCCGCAGCTGCTGGCTTAGCTGGGCCACGTCATAGCCCAGTCCGCGCGTTCCGAAAGCCCCGAAATAGGCGAGATCCTTGCGGATCTGCTCGGACGAATAGCCCGACCTGCGGGCGAGGTCGGCGGACGACGTGACCTCTATGCTCTCGCGCGTGAGCTCCTCGAGCACGCGCAGGTAGAGGGGCAGGCGCCGTACCGCAACGGCCGGCACCTTCCGTAGGGGCTTCACAACTGACGCTCCAGCACAAAGTCCGCCATGGCCAGGAGCGACGTCCGCGCGGGCAGGTCGCAGAGGGCCTGGAGGCTCTGCTTCGCCTGTGCGATGAAGTTCTTCGCCAGATCCTCGGCATAGGTGAAGCTGCCGGCGCGTTCAAGGATCTCTCGCACCGTGCGCACCGAGTCGCCGCTGACCTCGGAACCTTCCGCGATGCTCCGCAGCTCCGACCGGCGCTGGGAGGCCTTGAGACCGTGGATGACCGGCAGCGTGATGACGTGGGCCCTGAGATCCGACCCGATCGCCTTGCCAAATGTCTTTGGCTCAGCGGTGAGGTCCAGGAGATCATCGACGATCTGGAAGCCCATGCCCATGGCATAGCCGTAGTCGTAGAGCGCCTGCTGCACGCCCGTATCGGCGCGGCAGGCCATGGCTCCCGCCCGGCAGCTCTGGGCGATGAACACCGCCGTCTTTGCAGCGATGCGATCCAGATACTGCGTTTCGTCCGGCAGGGCGTTGTCGCGCGCCGACACGTTCTGGGCGATCTCGCCCGAGCACATGCGGTAGACCACATCGGCCATCACGCCGACGACCGATGCCACGGGAGCCTCAGAAAGCAACGAAAAGGCCTTGGCAAAGAGGTAGTCGCCCGTGAGCACGGCCGCCTGCTCGCCCCACAGAGCGTGCACCGTGGGCTGGCCGCGTCGGACGTCCGCCTGGTCGATGATGTCGTCGTGCACCAGCGTTGCCATATGAATGAGTTCTGCCGCCGCCGCCACATCTCGAACGTCGGCGTAACGGTACTGGCCGAACTTGGCCCCGAACAGCACTAGGGCAGGCCTGAGGCGCTTGCCCCCAGCCTTGAAGAGGTGCGAAGCCGCATCTCGTACAGCTTGCGGCCCCTCGTCCAGGATCTGACCCAGATACCGCTCCACGTCCGAGAGGTCGGTCGCGATGTCCGCGAACACCGACCGAAGGTCCAAATGATCACCCACTTCGCCAAGTTGCGCGTGCCAAGCGGAAACCGTGCTCATTGTAGCACAAGTTCACAAGTGAAAGACGCGTGCTTGCGGGTACATGCCCCATCCCACCTCCTGTTCGGCGCTGACAGGTGTAGATCACCCTCGCACGCTGGCTCCGAACGTCTCGCTCATCCGCACGGATGATCACGGCGTCAGCTTCTGCCAAATCTGCGCGTTCCAGAATGCACCGGTCGGATCGATGGCAAAGTGGCCGACATGGCGCGAAAGCGCGACAACATCGTACGGAAAGTACAGGAACAAGGCGGGCGGATTCACAGCCATGGCCTGCTGCATCTGCCAAATGGCCGCGCGTCTACCCGACTGGTCCAAGGCATCGCGTTCGGCCACCAGGGTCTGATCGACCGTCTTGTCGTTGTATAGGCCGGCATTCTCGCCGGAACTGTTGATCTGCGGCGAGCCGAAGTATGAGGTGACGTCCGGATCGGCGGTAAGTCCGCGTTCCACGAAGGCGGCCTCAAAGTTGCCCGCGATGTAGTCATCGAGGAAACGGGAGAAGACCTCGCTGTGCACCGTCACCTGCACACCGATCGCCTCCAGGCCGCGCACGAGGAGGCCGAGTGCCATCGTGCGCGACGCGACCCCCTGGGTCGTCAGGATGCTGAGGCGCAGCGGTTGACCGGTGGGGCCCCGCAGCACACCGTGCACCTGATGCCAGCCGAGCGACGCCAGGATCGAGAGCGCCTTCCTGGGATCGTAGGGGCGGTGTCCGATGGCGGGGTCGTACGCCCAGGAGGACGGCGGCACGGGGCCATCACTCAGGCTGCCGTAGCCACCGAGTGCCGTTGCGACGATCTTCTTCCGATCGACGGCAAAGTAGAGGGCTCGCCGCACGGCCGGGCTCGAAAACGGCGGCAGGTCCACGTTCCACACGATCGACGCGAACTGGAGCGCCACCGTGTGCTGCAGGCGAATGCCAGGCCAGGTGGATACCGCGGTGGCATCGAGATCCGGCACGGGCGCGTAATCGACCTTGCCCTGCCGCAATGCCTCGAGCGCCGCCGTCGCGGACGGGCTGAACACGAGGTGAACGCTTGCAAGCCGCGGCGCGCCGAGGAAGTAGTGCGGATTGCGCACGAGCAGGGCTCCCGAGGCGATCAAACGCACGAGGCGGAAAGGGCCGCTTCCGATCGGATGCGCCGTCAGTTCCGGCTGAGCGAGCAAGGCCTTCCCCGCGCCCACCGCCTTGAGCAGATGCTCGGGCAGGACGGGCAAGCTCGCCACCTGCGCCAGGAACGGCGCATAGGGTCGCATGAGCGCAATCTGTACGGTGTAGGTCCCGAGGGTACGCACCGCCTTCACGACCTGCAGCTCTTGCGCGAGTGCCGAGCCATTGGCCGGGTCGCGATAGGTCCTGAGGCTGAAGGCGACATCCTGCGCCGTCACCTTCTTGCCGTCCTGCCAACGCGCCTTGGGATTGAGATGGAACGTGTAGAGGCGCCCGTCTGCTGAGACGCTCCAACTCTTTGCGAGGTCAGGTCGTGGCTCGAGGTTCGGCGCTATGCGGACGAGCCCGTCGTAGATCAGGCTGTCGAGTGCGACGCCGCTCGCGTCCGAGAGGGCAAGCGGGTTGATGCTGGTCGGCCGCCTGACGAGCGCCAGCCGCAGGCTGCCGAGCGGCTGCCGCGCTACGGCGGCGGAGTGGCTGCCGCAACCCTGCACCAGGACTGCGGCGGCCAGAAGAGCGAGTATCGGCCGTAGGAAACGCAGGTTCCTTTGCACAGCTAGAGCATCCTCCCGGGGTCCTCGTTATCGTCCTCAGTCGAGCGCGCCAACTCGGCGATGCGCCGCAGCCGGTAGTGGATGCCCGCCTTCGTGAGGCCGAGACGCCTGCCGATCTCCTCGAGCGGCGCCTCCGGGTCGTCGAGGCGCGCCTGCGCCGCGGCGCGCAGCTTCGGCGGCAGGCTCTCGAGGCCGCGTCGGGCCGCGAACCGCCTGATCCACTCCCCGTGCGCGATGGCGGCCCGCACCGATTTCTCGACGTTGGCGGACTCGGCGTTGACGAGGCGATTCACCGTCCCGCGCATGCTGCGTACGCTGCGGACATCCTCGAGTCGTAACCGCGCCTCCTGCGCATGGATGAGCGTCAGGGCCTCAGCCAGCTGGTCGCCTCCGCGCAGGTAGACGACGCTGTACTCCCGCCTGAGGCGCCTGTGCGGCAGGAGACCAAAACCCTCGAGCAGCGCTTCGGCCGCCGCCACGGCAGACGGTCTCGCCAGGCGCAGTTCGAACAGGTACCCGGTGCTCGGCGGCGTCAGGCTGCCGGCTGCCAGGAAGAGACCTGCAACATAGCCGCGCCGCTCGAGTGCGCTCAGGCGCTGCGGCGGCAGTTCCGTCAAGTTTGCCAGGGCCTCCTGCCCGCCGGAAAAGGCCAGCAGGAAACGTCGGCCGCGCGCCCCACCGCGGCGCATGAGCACGATCGCGTCCAGGTGCAGCTGATCCGCGGCGATGCGATGCGCCACGCGCGCCGTGCGCGCAAGATCCATGGCCACTGCGGGCGTCCCGTCCGCCAGCGATGTGAGGCCGGCGTCGATCAGACCGCGCAAGAGGCCGCGCTCGAAGGCCTTCGCGTGCGTACCGGCGAGGATCTCCTCTTTCACCTTGAGCGTCTGGCTCAGTTGCCCCCTCATCGCTGTTCAGCGCGCAGCTGGTCACGCAGCATGAGGACATCCATGAGGCGTCCAGGCTCTGGGCGCCGGCGCGACCACCGCTGCAGGATGAGGCGCGCGACGGCCTGCGGGTCATGCCAGGCATATCTGCTGTCCTGGGCGAGGAGGGGACCGGCGCAAACCTCGTACCCCGCCGCCGCCAGTTCCTGCTGGTTCCACGGCACGACCGCGGCGTCGCGCTCGCGATAGCGTGCGGCCGTCTCCGGGTCGAGTTCCGTCTCGTTGAGAACCACGCAGTCGACGAGGCCCGCGCCCGCGTGCTCATTGATCGCGGCGAGGTGCTGCGCGGCGCTCATGCCATCGGTCTCGCCAGGCTGCGTCATGATGTTCTGGACGTAGAAGCGCATAGCGCGCGAGCCGCGGATGGCATCGGCAATGCCGTGCACCAGAAGGTTCGGCATCAGGCTGGTGAACAGCGAACCAGGCGCGAGCACGATGATGTCCGCCTCGGCGATCGCCTGCAAGGCTTCCCTGGTGGGCCCCGCGGACTCCGGGGCGAGCAGGACCCTCCGCACGACGCCGCGGGCCTCGGGGATGCGAGATTCGCCCTCGATAACGCGTCCGTCCTCGAGCTCTGCGCGCAGGACAACCTGATCGTCGGTCGCCGGCAGCACCTGGCCGCGCACGGCAAGCACGCGGCTCGAGGCCCGGATGGCCTCCTGCAGGTCGCCCGTGACGGTGCACATCGCCGCCAGGAACAGATTGCCGAACGCATGGCCCGAGAGTCCTTCGCCTGTATCGAAGCGGTATTGGAAGAGCCGCTCGAGCAGCGGTTCCGTCTCGGCAAGCGCCAGCAGGCAGTTGCGCAAGTCACCCGGCGGTGGGACTCCCAGCTCGCCGCGCAGGCGGCCCGAACTGCCGCCGTCATCTGTGACGGCGACGATGGCGGTGATGTTCGAACTGTACTGCTTGAGGCCGCGCAGCAGCACGGGCAGACCCGTTCCCCCGCCGAGCGCCACGATGCGCGGTCCACGCAGGAGCATGCGGGCCCGCCAGTACGACTCGGCGATTTCGCCCTGTTCGCTCGGGACCAGCGCAGTCACGACCGACATGATCAGCTGGCGCACCGCGTAGATGCCGACCACAAGCCCGACCAGCATCAAGGCGACATCCTGGCTGATGCGCTGGTGCGGCACGCCCCAGGCGTGGACCAGCAGAACCGCCCCGACCGCCGCCAGCGCCACGGCGACGATCAGCAGACCCAGCCAGCGCTTGAAGCGCAGTCCGGGCATGAGCCAGCGCAGGGCGCGGCCGGTCACGGCGCCCCCGCCACGCGACTGCGGTCGCGATGCTCGATGCTGATGCGCCGGCCAGTCTCCCGCAGGCTCTTCGCCAGTTCCTCCGCGATGACGACACTGCGATGCTGTCCACCTGTGCAGCCGATCGCCACCACCACCTGCGACTTCCCTTCCTGGCTGTATTGCGGCAGGAGAAAGTCTATGAGCTCGGCGAGACGCCTCAGCAGGTCTTGGGCAATGGGCCAGTGCAGGACATACTCGCGCACGTCCGCATCGAGACCGGTGCGGTGGCGCAGTTCCTGGACATAGTTGGGGTTCGGCAGAAAGCGGACATCGAACACGAGGTCCGCATCGAGCGGCAGGCCATGCTTGAAGCCGAACGAGACGAGCTGTACGAGCAGCGCGTCGTCGCCCTCACCCCGGGTGAAGATGTCACCGAGTTCCGCGCGGAGCTGGCGCGGCGTCAGGTCTGACGTGTCCACAACGATATGCGCCCAGCCGCGGACCTCCTCGAGCTGTCGCCGTTCGAGCCGGATGGCCTCGAGGACGCGCCCTTCCGCAGCCAGGGGATGGCGCCTGCGCGTCTCCTTGTAGCGGTGCAGGAGCACTTCCTCACGCGCTTCGAGGAACAGGATGCGGTAGCGGATGCCACGCTCGGACAAGGCCGTCAGGGCTCCGAGCACGCGATCGAAGAAGGCTTGTCCGCGCGTGTCGATGGCGACGGCCACTCGTTCGATCCGCTGCTGCGCGTCGAGGAGCTCAAGAAACTTGCCGACCAGATCCGGCGGCAGATTCTCGACGCAGAAGTAGCCCATGTCTTCGAGCGCGTGCATGGCTTGGCTCTTCCCGGCTCCGGAAAGTCCAGTGACGACGATGAATTCCATGACCGTTCCTCCCGGCCTCAGCCGCCCAGACTCGCGAGCACAGCCTCGTGAAAGCGTTGACGGGCGGCTTTGAGCCCGGCTTCGGGACGTCTCTGCGGATGCACGCGGTTGGTCAGGAGCACCATGAGGAGTCCATCCTGCGGCCTGAGCGCGAACGATGTGCCTGTGAAGCCTGTATGGCCCCAAAGATCGAGCGGACGTCCCGGGTCGTCCCGACCTCCCCAATAGAATAGCCCGAGCGAACGTCGATCGACAGTCGTGGTCTGAACCTCGAGCATCATCGCTACCGACGAGTCGGGAAGCATGCGGCCCAGGCGACCCTGCCCGCCGTCGACAAGCGCCTGGGCATAGATTGCGACATCGATCGCCGGCGCGAAGAGCCCTGCGTGCCCGGCCGGCGTGCCCATGAGCCGTGCCTTGCCGTCATGCACGACTCCGCGTAAGGTCCCTTCCGCCAATGTCTCGCTCGGCACCAGCAGCATGTCGTCCCCGATTGGCCAGAAACGCGTCGCGTGAAGCCCCAGCGGCTGCTGCACGATGCGCGCGAAGAGATCTGCAAGGCTCTCGCCGCTCGCCTCGGCGGCAGCGAGGCCGAGAAGATAGTAGCCGAGGTCCGAGTATACGACACCCTCGCGCGGCATCTCGCCGATGGCCCTCAGCAGTTGGCGGTGACGCTCCTGCGGCTCCTCGGCCCATGCGATGTCGGCCGAAGGCGGCAGGCCCCCCTGGTGCGTCAGGAGATCGCGCAGCGTGCACTCGGCGACAAAGCTGCCGCGGGTCCAGGGCAGGCATGAACCGAGTTGCGTCGCCAAGGGCAGGACGCCGTCAGCCGCCAGCCGCAGCACCACCGGTGCGGTGCAAATTGCCTTGGTGAGCGATGCGAGGTCGAAGACTGCATCGAGGATCATGGCCTGCGGCGGGGTCACCTGTCGCAATCCCAGCGCCCATGCGGCGACGATCACCCCGTGGCGCGCGATGAACGAAACAGCTCCCGCAAAGGCGTCCTGCTCGATGCCGGCTTCGAGTGCAAGGCGTGCCGCCACCAAGGCGCCGGGATCGATGCCCACCTCCTCAGGCCGGCCGAAGCGCAGGCTCATCGGACGAGCTCCTCGGCCAGCGCCTGCGCGAGGTCAGGCGGCGGCGGCAGCAGGAATGGCTCGAGCCGGGTCACGGCAGCGGCGGCTGTCCGTGGGGCAAACGCCCGCCCCGCGACCTGCAGCATCTCGACGTCGTTCTCGCCGTCGCCCGCGGCCGCCACCTCCGCAAGTGACAACCCCAGGCGCTCCGCCAGCGCCTCGAGGGCGGCACCCTTGTCCACTCCCGCGGGAACAATCTCCACGAAATCAGGCTCCGAGCGAAAACACTCGATCTGTCCGCCCAGCTCGAGCCGCAGCCTCTCGATCAACTGGCCAGTCTCCTCGGGCTCCAGCAGCGCGAGAAGCTTCTGGGGTCGCTCGGACATGCGCTCTGTGTCCACCAGATGTGCCGGGACGCGGGTACGTCGCGCGTAGGCCTCCGTGCGCGCCGTGCGCTGCAGGATGCGCATCTCGCCCTGGACGTAGCCCTGCACCTCTGCGCCCGCGCCAAGGCAGATCTCGATGGCCCGGCGCGCTGCCGAGGGGTCGATCGCTCGCTGCCAGAGCGGAGCAGGTCCAGGCGGATAGGCCCAGAGTTCCGCGCCATTCAATGCGATGATGAAGCCCCGTGCGACCGCGGCGTCCTCAAAGACCAGCGCCGCGGACTGCACCATGCGGCCGGTTGCGATCGCCAGCTCGATGCCCTGGCGGGCAAGCAGGGCGAAGGGCTCCCTGGCCTCACGCGCGCCGCGCCCGTCGCGCGCGATCAGCGTTCCGTCGAGGTCGACGGCCACCAGCCTGATCAAAGCGTCCGCCAGATGGCGCCGATCACGGCGCTGATGACGCCTACGAGCAGGGCACCCACAATCGCGGGCCAGAAGCCGCGCACCTGGAAGCCGGGCGTGAACGCCGCGGCGATCAGGAAGACGAGCCCGTTAACTACGAGCGTGAAGAGTCCGAGCGTCAGGAGATTGATCGGCAGGGTCAGGATCAGCAGGATCGGGCGCACGAGGAGGTTCGCAAGTCCCAGCACGGCCGCGGCGAGCAGGGCTGCCCAAAAGCTGCGCACCTGCACGCCGATCCCGAGCAGTGCGACGAGATAGATGCTGACGGCGGAGATGAGCCATCTAGCGAGCATGTTGCTTGCGGCCGCGCTTCAAGCGGCCCCTCCTTGACAGGATTCGCAGCAAGTCGATCGTACCCCGATCGAGCCTGTTCGCTCAACTCGCCCTTGCCGTCCGCCTTCATTCGACGCAGGGCCTGGACATGAACAGATCGAACGAAGAAGCTGACTGTCAAAGGGGTGTCCGCATAGTGCGTCTTGCCCGAACCGCCATCGTCGCGCTGGTCGCGATCACGCTCGTCATCGTCGCCCTGATCGCCCTGCCACGCGTCGCATCGAAGACCCCGAAGCCGTCCTGGCATACGATTGCGGTCTACCGCGGGGACAGCAATGGCACCACCGCCCCGTTTGCCGTAGCCGCCCGCTGGCGGGTGAGGTGGCGCGCCGCAACCGGCACCTCGGGTCCCGGCCCCTTCGGGGTCGTCGCACTCTCTCTCGCATCGGGACAGCCGTTCGACCTCTTCGGCGACCGCGTCGGCGCCGGTCAGGGTATCAGGCGCGAGGAGGGCAGCGGCCTCTTCGCCCTGCAGGTGCGGACGGATGAGTCCTACGTGCTGACCGTGGAGACATGGACAGCCCATGTGCCGACCCAGCCGCACCACAGCTGGCGCACCGTCGCGACCTATCGAGCCCATGGCGACATGCTGTCGCCGGCTCTGAGTCTCAAGCGTCCGTGGCGGGTCGTATGGTC
The DNA here is from genome assembly GCA_021786135.1 of Bacillota bacterium. Lineage (GTDB taxonomy): Bacteria > Bacillota > Sulfobacillia > JAJZYS01 > JAJYTV01 > JAJZQO01. The sequence continues at coordinate 2,840 of JAJYNV010000068.1, read as the reverse complement.
TGCGAAGGGCAACAGCGGCACGTTCGCCATCTCGGTGCTGCACTCAGTCGATCAGATCCCCAGCGATGTGATCGCCAACCTGCCTGCTCCGGCGAACGGGGAGAGCTACGAATACGAGACCGGATCATTCCGTCTCGACATCGCGGCGAGCGGCAGCTACGCCGTCATCGTGCAGCAGGGCTCGAACCGCTAGACAGCCGCAGCGCGCGCACCGCCGAGCACGATCGGGCGGTGCGCTTTCCTGTCCGCTCGGAGGCAGCTCAGAGGGACGGGATCTGAGGAATGCGATCCCATGGCGTCTAAAACTGGCGGATAGGCACACGTACCGCACCTTCCCCCAGTTCATCCATGCCCGGGCATTCTGATGGTCCAAGAGGAGATTCGACATAACAAATGGCTTACGTCAACTTATAAGTCGTTGCAAGTTGTCGGATCGGCAAGGAGGGGTTCCGCTGCGCACCGCCTGGAACCTGACGGCAGCGATGGCTCTGACCCTCACGGCGGCCACCGCCTTCAGCACAGCCCCCCCTGCAGCAGTATCTTCAGCGGCGCAGCGTACCGCACAGCATACCGCGGCGCCCGCCACGCCCGTCGTTGCGCAGGGCGCCGCGCGCAGCTCGTTCCAGGCGGCTGCCGCGCGGCAGGTCGTCCCCGCGCAGAAAAAGGGTGTGGTCGCGACAGCGGCCCAAAAGTCACCCCCGACGACACTCGGCGTTTCGGCCGGCACGCCGTTCGTCCTCGGCTACTACCTGCCAGGCAGCGGCTCCGCCACGAGCCTTGCGGCCAACTACGCCGACATCAGTGCCATTGCGCCACTCTGGTTCGGCATCCACGCCGATGGCAGCGTCCAGCATCGCAGCGGCGGCAACCTTGCGAGTATCGTCCAGGAGGCCCATAACCTTGGGCGCAAGGTCTACGTCCTGGTCACGAACATGGCGCAGGATCGCATTCTCGTAAACGCCTCCCTGCGGCAGACCGCGGTGCACAATCTGGTCGCGACCGTCCTGCAAAACCACCTGGACGGCGTCAACATAGACTTCGAGAGCATCGACGGCACAGACGCGCAGGGCCTCGTGGACTTCGTCTCCGCCGTCCACGCAGCGCTCGCTCCGCACGGTGTGCTGACGACGGTAGCCGTCGGCCCGCGCACCTCGAGCCAACTGCCCGTAGGGGACCAGTCCGACGCCTACGACTACGCTGCGCTCGGCCGCGTCTCGGACTACGTCGTCCTCATGACCTACGACGAACACTGCCCGCCGGGTGGAGCGGGGCCGATCGCCGCGCTGCCCTGGGTGAGGAACGTAGTCAACTACGCCCTGACGCAGATGCCGGCCCAGAAGATCCTGCTCGGCATCGCGGCCTACGGCTACGACTGGTCGCAGCCCGGCACCCCTACCGTCACGGCGCGCGCGGCCATCGCCCAGATCAACGCGGGCGGCGTGCAGGTCGGCTGGAGCTCGACAGCGGCGGAGCCATATTACACATCCGGTGCGCACGATGTCTGGTTCGAAGACAGCTACAGCGCCGCGCCGAAATTCCGTCTCGTCAAGGCCGACCATCTGGGCGGCATCGCCCTCTGGTATCTCGGCGCGGAGGACAGCCTCTTCTGGCAGACGGTGCGCTCAGACCTCATCAACTGACCGCAGCGCGGCACAATGCCATGCGGCCCGCCGCGCACCTGCGGCGGGCCGCATGGCGCGGTCGCCTAGCTGATCTCGTCCTTCAAACGGCGTGCGAGGCTCAGCGTGAAACCGCGCACGGCCGCGATCTCCTCCACCGTTGCCGCCTGCACACCGCGCAGTGACCCGAACCGCTCGATCAGGGCGCGCCGGCGCTTGGGTCCGATGCCCGGCACGTCATCCAGCCGCGAGTGCAGTTGCGCCCGCGCCCTCCTCGAGCGGTGCAGGCCCAGAGCGAAGCGGTGCGACTCGTCGCGCACCTGCTGCAGGAGCGTTCGCCCGGGGTGGCCCTCACCCAGTTGAAGGGGTTCCGATTCGTGCGGCAGATAGATCTCCTCGTGCTGCTTTGCAAGCGAACAGGTCGGCAGGTCTTCGAGGCCGAGCTCCTGGAGCACCGAGAGCACAGAACTCAGCTGGCCCTTGCCGCCGTCGATGAGCAGCAGATCGGGAAATTCCGAGAACTTGCCGCCGCCCTCACCCTGCTCGCGCTGGCCGCGCCGAAAGCGCCGGCCTACGGCCTCGGCCAGCGACGCGAAGTCGTTGGGGCCTACCACGGTCTTGATGCGGAACCGCCGATACTCCCCGTACGCCGGTTCACCATCGATGAACACCACCATCGACGCGACGCTCTCGCGCCCCTGGGTGTTGGAGATGTCGAACCCCTCGATGCGGCGCGGCAGCGCCGCAAGGCCGAGCGCCTCCTGCAACGCCTCCATCATGCGCCGCGGCCGTCCCTCCCGGTCCGCGAGGACAATCTCCTGCAGCGCGATCCGGGCGTTCTCAGCCGCCAGCTGCAGCTGCGTCTGTCCGGTGCCGCGGCGTGGCACCTTGAGCTGCACCTGTGACCCGCGTCGCTCGCCGAGCCACTCGGCCACGACATCGGACTCGTCGGGGACGCTTGGCACCAGCACTTCGCGCGGCGGTCGCTCCAACGCATAATGCAGGGCCAGGGCCGCGGCGACCACCTCCTGGTCGCCGTCATCCTCGCTCACCCGCAGAACGTAGCGCTCTCGTCCCACAAGCTTGCCTTCGCGCACGCGGAAGACTTGCGCCACCGCCTGGGCACCCTCGCGCGCCAGGCCCACCACGTCGCGATCCTGCACGCGCCCGGAATCCACCTGCTGCACAGGGCTCGTCACGTACTCGACGGCACGGAGATCG
>JAJYNV010000121.1 GCA_021786135.1 Bacillota bacterium | reverse complement strand
TCTGGAGAGGGCAGCGATCGTGACGGGCGGCGGGCGCGGGATCGGCGCCGCGGTGGCTGGGATTCTGGCGGCGCGCGGCGACCGCGTGGCCGTGATGGATCTCGACCTCGCTCCGGCCGAGGAGACGGCCGCGGCGATCCGTGCCGCGGGCGGCGAGGCGATCGCCGTCGCCTGCGACGTCTCGCGCCGTGAGGACGTGGAGGCGGCGGTCGACCGCACGTTGGCGGAGTGGGGACGGCTCGACGTCCTGGTGGCCTGCGCGGGACTGACGCGCGACAACCTGATCCACAAGATGAGCGACGAGGACTGGGACATCGTCGTGGCGACGCACCTCAAGGGCAGCTTCCTGATGGCGCAGGCGGCGCAGCGCCATATGGTCGCCGCCCGCTACGGGAAGATCGTCCTGACGTCCTCCACATCCGCGCTCGGCAACCGCGGCCAGGCGAACTACGCGGCGGTCAAGGCAGGCATCCAGGGGCTGACGCGGACCCTCGCGATCGAGCTCGGCCCGTTCGGCATCAATGTCAACGCGGTGGCGCCCGGCTTCATCGAGACGCGCATGACGCAGGCAACGGCGGTGCGCATGGGCGTCGACTTCGAGGCGATGAAGCAGCATGCCGCGCAGGAGATTCCTCTGCGCCGTGTCGGCCAGCCCGAGGACGTCGGCCATGTCGTCGCCTTCCTCTGCAGCGACGAGGCGAGCTTCGTCTCGGGCCAGATCATCTACGTGGCCGGCGGGCCGCGCGGCTAGGGGGCCAGGCGTTGCACGCGATCGTCCTCCTGAAGCGGGTGCTCGATCCCGAGATCCCGCAGACTGCCTTCTCCCTCGATCCCGAACGCCAGGAGCCGGCAGTCTTGCGCCACCCCTTCGTCCTGAGCGTCTTCGACGGCAACGCGCTCGAGCTCGGGCTGAAGCTCAGGGAGGCACGGGCAGGCGATCTCCGCATCACGGCGCTCACCCTCGGCCCCAGGGCTGCGGAGGATATTCTGCGCAAGGCGCTCGCGCTGCTGGCGGACGCGGCCGTCCACATCGTAGGGGAGGAGGATGGTCTTGCACCCGGCGTGAAGGCGCGGGTGATCGCCGCGGCCATCCGCCGCCTGCCGGCGCCGGATCTCATCCTCTGCGGCCGGCAGGCCGCCGACTGGGAGGCGGGCCAGCTGGGCGGAATGCTGGCCGAGGCCCTGGCCGTGCCGTGCCTTCCCTTCGTCTCGGAGCTCAGGCCCGCAGCGGGCGGGTTCGACGCGGTGCAGCAGGTGGAGAGCGGGCAGGTGGTCCATAGGATCGCGGGACCGGCCGTACTGACCGTGACCAACGACCAGGGAAACGTGCTGCGGGCGGCCAGGATCAAGGACGTGATGGCGTCGCGCGGACGCGAACTGATCGTGTTCCATCTGAGGGAGCTCGTGCCTGGGGCAGGGGGAGCAGAGGCGCGAGCAGAGATGCTCAGCCTGCGTTTGCCCGCGCCCCGGCTGCGTGCCGAGATCGTCGACGGCGAGGGCCCGGCGGAGAAGACGCAGGGGCTCGTGCGGCGCCTGAGAGAGGTTGGTGCGTTCTGATGGCAGGGGCACCCTTGCACAAGATCCTGACCGTGGTGTGGGCCGCGGGGGGCGCATCGGCTGCCGCCAGGGAACGCACACAGGCGGCCGCGCAGCTCGCGGCCGACATGAAGGCGGAATTCGCCGTGCTCGCGCTCGGGCTCGGCACGGGGACGGTGGCGCCGGCCCTCGCGGTGGCGGGCGCGAACGAGATCCTGGTCTCGGAGGAGGAAGCGCTTCAGGTCGCACCAGGCGAGGCTGGTCTCAGAGCCATCGAGCGGGCCTGCGAGCTGACGGGGGCCGACCTCGTGCTGCTCCCTGCCGACAGTCTCGGTAGGGACTGGGCGCCCCGGCTCGCCTACCGCCTCGGCGCCGGCCTCGTCACCGAGGTGACAGACTGGTCACTGGCGGCGGGACGACCCATCTTCGAGCGTCTCGTATTTGGCGGCAAGGCCATCGCCACCATGGTGGTGGCAGAGGGACGAGCCGTCGCGGCGACCCGCCCCGGCGCGGGCCGGCGGGATGCGCCGCCGCCATCCGGCAGGGGGGAGGTGCGCGCCCTCGGTCTCCCTATCCCGCTCGATCCGCTCTGGCCCCGCGTCGTTCGCCGCCAGTCCGAGGAGCGTGAGGGGCCCGGGCTCGACGAGGCCAGGGTGATCGTCTCGGGTGGCCGGGGTCTCGGGGGCCCGGAGGGCTTCGCTCGGCTCGGCGACCTCGCGGCCGCCTTGGGCGGCGCGCTCGGGGCCTCGCGCGCGGCGGTCGACGAAGGCTGGGCGCCCGCCACCTGGCAGATCGGCCAGACCGGCAAGACGGTGGCGCCGGAGCTCTACATCGCTGTCGGCATCTCCGGCGCAAGCCAGCACCTCGTCGGCTGTTCGAAGGCGAAGACGATCGTCGCCATCAACAGCGACCCCGACGCGCCCATCTTCGACTACGCTCGCTTCGGCGTCGTCGGCGACTGGCGGGTGATCGTGCCGGCCCTGACGGCGGCCGTGAAGGAGATGCGAGACAGGTGATGCTCGAGCAGACGGTGGCGGAGAACGCCTGGCGGATCGAGGAGGGTCTCTACCGCATCCTGCTGCCGATGCGCTGGGCTGTGCCGTTCGTGAGCGTCTATCTCGTGGAGAGCGGCGGACAGCGCATGCTGATCGACGTGGGCCTGAGCGGCGAGACGAGCCTGAGGGCCCTGGGGCGAGCCCTCAAGGCGATCGGCGTACCGGACGGGGCCCTTGACATCATCCTCCTGA
>JAJYNV010000168.1 GCA_021786135.1 Bacillota bacterium | reverse complement strand
GGCTGCTGCCTTTCATCCGCAGGACGCCCGATCTCCCCTGCCGCCATACGATCGCCCCTTCGAAATCGGATCGCAGGGGGCTGCGCCGGGGCAGCCCCCCAACGGTCTCTAGTGGCTGTGCATGTGCATGTGCGGGTCGCCGCCACCGCTCAGGAACTTCTCCGGGTCCTTGTCAAAGGCATGCTTGCAGCCGGGCGCGCAAAAGTAGTAGGTCTTGCCCTCGTGCTCGCTCGTCCACTTGGCCGTCGCCTCGTCGACTTCCATCTGGCAAACGGGGTCGATCGCCATCTTCGGTCCCCTCCTCATGATTTGCAGGGTATATCCCCCTATACGGTATCTTCCGCGACACCAGCATAGTACCCTCGCCCTGGGTTTGCAAGCGATCTCGGCGCGGCCCAGGAAATCTCCGTCGACACGGATGCCAAGGCGCCGCCCTGCAAATGCGGGGTGGCGCCTTGGCTCCTGCTCCGTCCGGATTCCGTCAGTCAGCCGTTGCAGCTGCAGCGAACGCGGCCGGCAGAGCGGCCCGGATGATGCCGAGCTCCCGCTCGCCCAAGGCAAGCGACGGGAAGATGGCTTCGTTCGCCGCGGGCGGCAGCAGCACGCCCGACTCGGCCATGGACTTCCAGAAGGCGCGATAGCGGGCGATCTGGTTGCGCTCGGTGTCGGCCTGGCTGCGCACCGGGCCCTCGCAGAAGAAGGCGGAGAGGATGCCTGGCGCACCCTGCACCGTGCAGGCGACGCCGGCTGCGGCCGCGGCCTGGCGCAGCTCGCCCTCCAGCGTCTCGCCCAGTGCGGCCAGTCTCTTGTAGGCTCCGGGATCGCCGCCCAGTTCGCGCAGCTGCGCAAGCCCTGCAGCCATGGCGATGGGGCTGCCAGAAAGCGTCCCCGCCTGGTACACGTCACCCTGCGGCGCGATGCGCTCCATGATCTCGCGCCGGCCGCCATACGCCCCGACCGGCAAACCGCCGCCGATCACCTTGCCGAGGCACGTCAGGTCCGGGTCGAGGCCGAACAAGCCCTGCGCGCCCGAGTAGCCGACGCGGAAACCCGTGATCACCTCGTCGAAGATGAGGAGGGCGCCATGCCTGCGGGTCACGCGCCTGAGCCCCGCAAGATAGCTCTCGGCCGGCGGGACGACGCCCATGTTGGCCGCGATCGGTTCCACGATCACCGCCGCGATGTCGCCGCCGCGTTCCGCGAAGGCCTGCTCCACCGCCGCGAGGTCGTTGTAGGGCAGCACGATCGTGTCCGTGGCCACCTTGACGGGAACGCCCGGAGAGACCGGCAGCGCTGAGAGCGCGGCGCCGGACCCGGCACGGGCGAGCAGGGCATCGACATGCCCGTGGTAGCAGCCGGCGAACTTGACGATCGCGTCGCGTCCCGTGAAGGCACGGGCCAGGCGGATCGCGCTCATCGTCGCTTCGGTGCCGGAGGAGACAAAGCGCACCTCGTCGACAGCAGGCAGGGCCGCGGTGACAAGCTCCGCCAGCTCCACCTCGAGACGGCTGGCGATCCCGAACGTCAGCGCCCGCTCGGCCTGCTCCTTGATCGCTGTCACCACCGCGGGGTGTCCGTGGCCGAGGATCAGAGGTCCCCAGGAGCAGAGGAGGTCGACATAGCGCTTGCCGTCGGCGTCGACGACGTAGGCTCCCTCACCCCGCTCGGCGAAGAGCGGGTAGGGCCGCACCTGCCGCATGGAACGCACGGGGCTGTTGACGCCGCCAGGCGTCACCCGGCAGGCTCTCTCGTAGAGAAGGCGCGACGCCTCGGTCGTCATGGCTCCACCACCTGCAGTTCGCGCGGGTAGGCGGTCAGCACCTCGGCTCCCTCATCGGTCACCAGGAGGTCGTCCTCGATGCGGACGCCACCCTGGCCAGGCAGGTAGATCCCCGGCTCGATCGTGAGGCACATCCCCGGCTCGAGAAGATCGCTGCGACCCGGCAGCAGGAACGGCTCCTCGTGGGCCTCGAGGCCGAGTCCGTGGCCGACGCGATGCGGGAACTCCTTGCCATAGCCGTTCGCAGCGATATGGTCGCGCGCCGCCTGGTCGAGCGCCCCCATGGCCGCTCCTGGCCCTGCCGCGGCGCGGCCGCGGCGCGCAGCCTCCTCGACGACGCCATAGATGCGCCGGAGTTCCGGCTCTGGCTCGCCAAAGAAGAATGTGCGGGTGGTGTCGGAGACGTAGCCCTCGTAGCGCAGGCCGATGTCGACGAGGACGATCTCGCCGCGGCGCAGGACGCGGTCGGTCGGGCCGCCGTGGGGCAGGGCGCTGCGCTCGCCGAACAGCACGATGCTGTCGAAGCCCGGCTCGCCGCCAAGCTCGTCGCGCATGTAGCCTTCGATGGCGGCGGCCATCTGACGCTCGCTGATGCCCTCGCGGATGAGGCTCCGGGCGTGCTCCGTCGCACGGTCGAGCCGACGCGCAGACTCACGCAGAGCCTCGACCTCCGTCTGGTCCTTGCGCACGCGCAACTGCGCCAGGACACCCGACACGTCCTCAAGCTGAGCAACGCCGGTTCCGGCCGCCTCCGCCACGTAGAGCGCCAAGGCAAGCGTCATGTGGCTGCGCTCGACGCCAAGCCGGCCGCCGCGCGCGATGCGGCCCGAGAGCACGTCGCACGGCGCTACGCCATCCTCGACCGCGACGAAGGGCAGGCCGATGCCGCCGAGACGCCCGCTCTCGAGTGCAGGACCGAACACGACGGGCTGGCCCTGCTTGGGCACGTAGAGCGCGAAGAACCGCTCATGCGGAAAGATGAAGGCCGAGGTGAGGTAACCGAT
>JAJYNV010000384.1 GCA_021786135.1 Bacillota bacterium | reverse complement strand
ACCGCGACATGGCGCTGATCACGATGGCGAGCTTTTTTGCCACGATCGCGTCCTACATCGTGCAGATGGCTTTCTGGTTCATGCCGCTCGGAGGCTTCGGCGGAGGCTTCGGCGGAAACCGCCGCAACGGCAACAACGCCCTGCTGGTCTACCTCGCCTCGTTCATCGTCTGGATCATCTCGTTCTTCCTGATCCGCGCCTTCTCGCGCTACCGCGAGTACGCGGCGGACCGCGGCTCCGCCATCCTGACAGGGCAGCCGTCGCAGCTGATGTCGGCTCTCGTCAAGCTGCACCAGTCCAGCCGCATCCCGCGCAAGGATCTGCGGCATGCCGAGACCCTGCAGGCGCTGTTCATCATGCCGGCGGCGACGCAGAGCGCGATCTACGAACTCTTCCAGACGCACCCGACCCTCGAGCACCGCCTCGAGCACCTGCGCCGGCTGGAGCAGGAGATCAACAAGTGAGCTTCTTTGACGCCCTGTTTGGGCGCACACGTCTCAAGAAGCCGCAGTTCGACGCCTTTTTCCGTCTCAGCACCGGCATGGCGGACCTGGAGGCGAAGGGTCTTCACTTCGCCGGCGCAGGCGCCGTGTGCTGCCGCCCAAGCGAGGAGCAGGCCTTCGTGGACGCCATGCGACAGGCGGAGGACGTTACGCGCCTCTACGCCGACGAGCACAAGCTCGCACTCGCGTGCAGCGACGACAAGGAACACTTTCGCTGGGTCGCGCTGCATGGCCCTGCCGAGGACGTCATCACGGGCCTGCACGCGCTTGGCGATACACTTTCCGACCAAGGTTACGGCGGGGCGCTTCTGGCAGCGCTGTTCCCCTTCCGCGACCGCGACGGCACAACATTTCTCGTGTACAACTACAAGCGCGGCCGCTTCTACCCGTTCCACCCCACCGCCCGGGAAGATCGCGACGAAGCGCGCGAACTGCAGCTGCAGACGCTGCTCTCTCCCCTGCTGCCGGTCGAGCCCGAGCTCGAACGCTGGTACCCTCTCTGGGACAACCCTTTGAACGCTGATTGAGCTTTCAATCATCGGGAAGGCGACCCGCGCCCAGGCGCGGGTCGCCTTCCCGATGTCCGACGCCGGGCATGTCCTCGGCAGCGCAAGGGCAGGCTACTTGCTCGATGGCACTTTTATGCGGTTCTCAGGCTATCTTGGCGGACCCGATGCTAGAATGAGCCCTGGATCACAGTGAGGAGGGCTTATGTGCTCTCGTTGATCATTCCGACCTTCAACGAACGGGATAACATTCAGCCGCTTTATGAGCGCGTTCGTTCGGCTTTGGGCGCTGAGGAATACGAGATCATCTTCGTCGATGACAGCATCGACGACACCACGCGCGAGATCGCCAGGCTGTCGACCGAAGACCCGCGCGTGCGCCTTTTGCATCGTCGGGAACGCGGCCTCTCGACGGCCGTGATCGCCGGGTTTGGTGCGGCGCAGGGCGATCTGGTCGCCGTGATGGATGCCGATCTGCAGCACCCGCCGGAGATTCTGCCGCAGATGCTGGAAGCCCAGCGCCAGCGCAGGGCAGATGTCGTAGTGCCGTCGCGCTACATGGAGGGCGGCAACCCCGGTGGTCTGAACGGCCCGATCCGGCGCATGCTTTCGCTCGGCGGAAGGGCCTTGGCGCAACTTCTCCTGCGCGAGAGCCGCGTCACCACCGACCCGATGTCCGGCTACTTTCTCGCCACGCGCGAGTCGGTGCTGCCGTTGCTCGGCACGAGTCCCAAGGGCTTCAAGATCCTGCTTGAGCTCCTCGTGCGCGGCAACGTGCGCCGCACCGTCGAGGTGCCGTACACGTTCGCCGAGCGCTCGGCCGACCAGTCGAAATTGGGTTGGAAGACCCAGGTGGATTATCTGAGGCAGGTGATGGACCTCATCACGGTCCATCCCGAAAATACGCGCTTCTTCCTCTTCGCCCTGGTTGGCGGCACCGGTGTGGCGGTGAATGCCGCGCTCTTCGCCCTTCTGACCAGCGACCTGCTGCATGGCGTGGAGTACGCGGCCCTCCTCGCTTCGCCAATTGCCTCGAACGCTGCCATCGTGTGGAACTTCATGTGGAACACCACGATCACATGGCGCGACCGGTTCCGTTCGGAACACATCTGGCGGCACGCCTTGCGCTACTTGCTCGTATCGGAGACGGGCACCTTGCTCACGTGGCTCGTCCTGGTCATGTTGCGTGCGGTAGGCTTCCACTACGACCTGCTCGACCAGTTGATCGGCATCGGCATCGCCGTGCTCGCCACGTATCGGCTGAACGACCGCTGGACCTACCTGCCTGTCGGCGAAACCGTACTCGAACCCGAGCGCAGCGTCTCCCGCCGCTAACGCATGGTAACTGCCGGTACCCCTCCACATAGGCGGCAGCGCATGCCGCTCGCACTCAGGGGATTCCTTTTCACGCTGATCCCGATTTGGGTCCTGGGCCTCGCAGGGCTCTGGCTGATACCCATGCACTCGCATCACTGGGTGCCTCCGGTGGTGCGGTGGCTGGGGCTTTTCGCCCGCTGGGACTCGGCGTGGTATTACCACATTGCCGACATCGGCTACTGGCGCACGGCCGCCTATGCGTTCTCGCCGCTCTATCCCGTGCTCATGCGCGGGCTCCATGACGCGACTGGCCTGCCGCTCGTCCTGAGCGGCGAACTGCTCGGCTGGGCGGCAGATCTCGCTGCTCTCGCACTGCTGGTGCGGTTATGGCGCGAGGAGGCCGGCGAAGTCGTCGCCCGTCGCGCGCTCTGGCTGCTGCTCGCCTATCCCGCCGCATAGAT
>JAJYNV010000245.1 GCA_021786135.1 Bacillota bacterium | reverse complement strand
GGTACTGCCTGAGCTCTTCGAGTGGGCCTTTGACCCTGTGGCGGTTGGAGATCGTCCGCGCGAAGGCGATGCGCCGAACGAGGCGCAGGAAGCGCGGTCGACGGAGAGACGTTGCCATGGCCCGCTGCTTCAGGCGATTGTCCTGCGTTACCGACGCCCCTTGCCTCCGTGACCACGACGCCTAGTGTCAAAGGGCTGGACGAGCCCGACATCGGGTACGGAGCGCACGCCCAGCGGCAGTTCGGCGTCACCGCGGTCTGCCTGCGACCGATCAATCAGCACGTGAACGCGCGGCGTACGCAGGAGCTGCGCGGTCAGTTCTTGATCGCGCGCTTCCGACGCCGGTCGCGATCGCGACGAACGCTTCTACCGTGCGAGGGAGACCAGGACCTCGACTTCGCCAGGCGTCTCCGGCGTGGCCTCGACTGATGAGGTAATGCAACTCATGGGACGACAATATTCCCTGGCGTACCTGACCGTGCTGGGCTGCCCTCCGCCTGAGCAGATCTATATTGCGGGCCGCGCAGGGTACGACTATGCAAGCCTGCGCCCCATCTACATGGGCCTGCCCGGAGAGCCTGACTTTTCGCTCAAACCGGGGTCCGAGCTCATGAGAAACACCAAGACCGCGATGGCGGAAACGGGCGTCGGGATACTTGACATCGAGCTCGCGCGCATCGTCGAAGGCATGGACATGCCAAAGTACGAGGCAGCCTGTGCTGCAGCCGCCGAGCTGGGCGCGAAGCACCTCTTGACCAGCATTTGGACCGAAGACCGCACGTTCTACATCGACAAGTTCGGCGAAGTGTGTGATCTCGCCAAGAGATACGGAATGACTGCAGACCTGGAGTACGTGCCGATCGCCGGCGTTCGCAACCTGAGGGCGGCCCTTGACGTCCTCAATGCGGTTGCGCGCGACAACATGGGACTCATGATTGATTTGCACCACTTTCACCGGGCTCACGACGCCGTGGAAGACTTGGCCGCGGTGCCGCGCGAGCTATTCCACTTCTGCCATCTCTGCGATGCTCCCGCTGAGATCCCTGCGGATCCAAACGAAATGACGCGCATTCTGCGGGAGGCCCGTTCCTACGTCGGGGAAGGCGGCATCGACGTCGCCAGCATCCTCGACGCCATGCCGGAAATCACCTGCTCCATCGAGCTGCCGAATGTGAGCCGCTCGCGGGTCCTCGGCAACGCTGAGTTCGCTGCACGGTGCCTCGAGACGGCGCAGGCGTACCTCAGCAAGCACCCGCGTCGCAGTCCTGCCTGAACCCTTTGAACTCGTCTCGCACGTGCCATCCCCCTTGCGCGCGTGCTACCTGTGACGAGCAGTGGACCGACGTGTCAACGTCGTCCGTCTCGCCGTTCATCAACGCCTCGCCCCTGACGAGGGCAGCTCGAGAAACTGCCCGGGGACGAACGTCATGCCATCCGCACGCCCTCCGCGCCGCCTGTACCGGTGCTCGCCAGAGTCGAGGCCACGAGGAGCCTGACGCCGGCGTCGGCGAATGCCTGCCGGAGGGCCGGTTCAGCCCGGTCGTCGGTGATGACCCCGCTCACCACCGAGAGGTCGCATACCTTGGCCGGCGCGACCTGCCCCAACTTGGACGAATCAGCGAGGACGTATACCTCGTCGGCGTGGTCGATGATGATCCGGCGTGATGGGATCTCGTCGATGTGGTGGTCCGTGAGCCCGATGGCGGGATGGACGCCCCCGGACCCCAGGAATGCGATCCCGCCATAGAAGCCGTCGAGCAGGGTTTCGGCGTGTGGGCCGTAGCAGGCACCGTCGCCCGAGCGGACGCGGCCCCCCGTTAGCAGGAGCTCGATCCCTGCCCGGCCGCTGAGCTCTGCCGTGACAAGGATGGAGTTCGTGATCACCCGTCCGTGGAAATCTGGGGGCAGCTGACGCGCGACCTCCGCCACGGACGTGCCGATGTCGAGGACGACGGTCGAGTCGGGGTACACGAGGGATACGGCCAGCCGCGCCATCGCCTGCTTGGCGTCCGCGTTGGCGATTCGCCGCTGCTCGAATGGAGGCTCGAAGGAGTGGGCTGGCGGGCGCGTAACCCCTCCGTACACGCGACGGGTCAGCCCCGCCTGCTCGAGCGCGCTCAGATCGCGGCGGATCGTCTCGATCGAAACGCCGAGGCGGGAGGCCAGCTCATCGGCCCGAACGAGCGGCCGCGTTCGCACCAGCTCGATGATCGAGCGACGGCGTTCCTCCGGAAGCGCCGTAGATCGGTTCCGTCCGCGTCCTGCCTTGCGCTCCGCCATGGCACAGTCCCCCAATGCGTCCGCCGTGGACAATCGTGGGAATATGACTGCCGATGTGGAAAGTAGATCATTTGCTGACCGCAATGCAAGTGGTCCGTCCTGGCGACTTTGCAGCCGTATGTTTGCCATTGAGCAGGAGATCCGCGAGCGGATCCATAGCGCCCTTCCCCGATCACGGGCTCCTCAGGGAGGAAAAGGCGCGGAGAACTCTGGCGCCCCTGTCCGCTGGTTGGTCGACCCGATCCACGCCACCCACAACTCCATTCGCGGCATTCCCGTGTTCGTCACTCTCCTCGCGGTCGAGCGCGACGGGGAACTGCATCGCGTGAACGTTCCGGGCGCCGCCGGGCGTCAGGTGATGCGGAAGGCCAGCCCGCTCGACACGGGAGGCACGTCCAGACAGAGGTGTCCCATGAGCCAGCGCTTCCGCCCAGTCACGATCCTCGCCATCCTGGTCCTCGCGGCGGGGGCCTCGGGGTGTGTCGCGTCTCCCGCCGGGGCGTCTCCCG
>JAJYNV010000274.1 GCA_021786135.1 Bacillota bacterium | reverse complement strand
CCGCACCTCGTGCTGCCCGCCGTGCCCCAGTCCGGGGTGGAGCTCCTGCGCGTGGGCCTCACGGCCGCGTGGGCCATTGTGGCCTTCGGCATCGTCGGAGCTGTGCGTACGCGTGGCCTTGCCGAGGTGCGCACCACTCCGCCCGAGCGGCGCACGTTGGTGCACTTTGGCACGCAGGTCCTGGTCGGGGTATTGGTGATCTCGGCTTTCGTCGTCGTAGCCGACATCTGGCGCGTCTCCCTGACGGGCATTGCCCTGGGCGGCGCGGTGACCGGCGTGGTGATCGGCCTTGCGGCGCAGTCGACGCTGGGCAACGTGATCGCGGGCAGTATGCTCCTCAGCCTGCGCCCGATGCGCGTCGGCGAGTGGGTCAGCCTGCGCTCGTGGATGTCGGGCGGCATCGATGCTACCGGCCGGGTGGAGGAGATCAACTTTTTCTACACCGTACTGCGCGAAAACGGGCTGCGCCGCGTTGTCCCCAACAGTGCCGTCGCCATCTCGACGATCGCAGCTGATGAGACGCAGGAGGCGTACACCCAGACGCTCGTGCTCCCGTTCACCGTGACGCCGGATCGGGTGGCGGAGGCGCTCGCACCGCTACGGCGGCGTGAGGTGGTCGAGGTGCGTCAGGATGCCTATGTCCTGCGCATCGAGTGGGAGGGTGACCGGGCGAGTCGAGGGGAACGCCTCGAAAGGCTGGTGACGGCGCTCGGCACCGGTGCGGCGGATGACACCGGCGCGTGACCAAAGGCCGCGGAAAGTCGTATCTGGCGTGCCCCACGCGCGCTTTGCGGGGCCTGCGGTTGGCGGGAGCCGTCTTCCGCTGGGGTGACCGCGCTAGAAGCGGCTCCCGGTGGGTACGAAGCTGGTCGTCGGGCCGACGGCCGTGGGGGCTGGCGCAGTGATCGTCGGATACGTCGTCGCCACCCCGAGCGCCATGACGCTCCAGGAGGGGTAGGCCTGCACGCCGCTCTGCACCACGCCCGGCAGCAATCCCGGCACTGGCGGCAGCGCGAACTCGCCCTTCAGGTTGTTGAGCCCCACGACGCCCCGGTTTGTGACGTCCACCTCGCCGAAGTCGAAGCGGAAGTAGGGGGAGGCAGGCCAGCCGAGCCAGGCGCTGCTCTTGGCGATATAGGGCAGCTGGGTCGCCGGGTCGACCGTCTCCAGAACGAGGGCGGCGTCCGCACTGTAGCGCCCCGCACCAAGCGGTTTCACCGCCCACAGGCCTCCGCCGACGATGCGCCAATCGACGTTCGGTGCCAGCGCGGCAAAGGCGGCAAAGGTGCCTCGGATGCGTTGGTAGCTGCGATGGACTGTCCGGAAGGTGCCAGGGGCGATCTTGGCGCCGACAGCTGTCAGCGGCTGCCCGCGCACCGCTGCGACAAGCACGTCCATGATGTCGCTCGCCCGCGCTGCGCCATGTCCGGGCGCAGCGAGCCACTGCCAGCCGCCAGGGCCCGATGCTGCGAGCAAGGCAGCCGTCTGTGCGACCATCCGCTGTCCCTCCAGCAGATCGAGGGGATCGTACGGAGTGCCAAGGAATGAGGCGGGCAGGAGGCCGAGCTGCACGGCCACCGGCAGGTAACCCCGCTCCTGCGCCCAGGCCGATGCCACAGGACTGTAGGCCTTGATCGCCATGGTGGCGGCCGCGAGCGCGCTGATGGGCCGATCCGGTCCGAAGGCGTAGGGAGATATGCCCTGCACGAGGCCGTCGCTCGCCGCAGTGTTGATGGCGAGGTAGTCGGGGCTGCTCGGCGAGACGTCGCTGAAAGCTGGCGGCAGGCTGCGCAGCAGGGGCACATGCAGCGCCTGGAGCAGCTGTTGCACGAAGGGACCGCGGTGCATCGGCGGCAGAGGCACCGCCCCTGACGGCGTACCGGCCCGCACGGGCAGGGCTATGAGCAGGCTCGCGAGCAGGATTGGCAGAGCGGCCGCTGAGGCGCCCTTGAGGCGCGCGTGCTTCATTGGCTGAGCGTAGCATGTCGAAGCATGGCTGCGCGAGTGTGCGCGTCCTGTCCCCACTCTACTTGCAGTGCTCTGTCACGGTGGTAGTCTCTATGGAGAGGTCTCGTTCAGGGAGGTTTCGATGCCATGCTGCTGCGCTGGATCTTGAAGCTGATCGGCCTCGGCTTCCTGCTCGGGGCCGGTACGCACTGCGGAGCGGATCGCGACGAGGCGAAGGAGAAGGCGAGAGCGTATCGCCGTCGCGCCGCCAAGAAGCTTCACCGCCTCGCGGATCGGATCGCTGAGGCGGCCGAGGAGAGCGAGTCCGAACCTGGTGTCTAGAGTGGTCGCCCGTGGATAGTCGAGTCCGCCGTACGGCCGCCGTCCTGCGCTTGGCGCTGGGAGCGGCCGTGCGGGCGCTTTGGCTCACTCGCGTGCGCTACCGCTGGCTCGACCCGGAAGGGCGCATCCAAGCGGAGCGCGCTCTCTGGGCCGCCGAGGGCAGACGCCTGAGGGAAGCGGCCGCACGCCAGGGCGGCATGCTGATCAAGGTCGGCCAGTTCCTGTCGACGCGCGCCGATGTCCTGCCGGAAGAATTCACGCGTGAAGTAGGGCAGCTGCAGGACGTGGTGCCGCCCGTCAGTTGGCTGCGGGTCGATGCGGTGCTGCGCTCGGAATACGGTGCGCGCTATGTGCCGGATGTGTTTGCGACCTTCGAGCAGACCGCTGCTGCCGCGGCATCGTTGGCGCAGGTGCATCACGCGCGCCTCGCGGATGGACGAGCCGTAGCCGTGAAGGTTCTGAGGCCAGACATCGAGCGGGCCGTGCGCATCGATCTCGACGCCCTGCGCATCGCGGTCTCCTGGATGGTGCGGCTGACCAGTTGGGGCAAGCGCTTCGACCTGCTGGCCATCTGGCGGGAGCTCCGGGACACGACGGAGCAGGAACTCGACGTCTTTGGCGAGGCGGAGCGCAGTCGCCGCTTCGCCGAGAACTTCAAGGATGACCCGATGGTCGGTGCGCCCCAGGTGATGCACGACCTGACGCGCCCCGGCGTGCTCGTGATGGAGCTTGTCGAGGGTATCAAGCCCGATCAGCTGGAAGCCCTCGATGCTGCCGGAATCGACCGGCGAGCACTGGCGAAGAGACTGATCGACAGCTACATGAAGCAGTGGCTGGTGGACGGTTTCTTCCACGCCGATCCGCACCCCGGAAACATCTTCGTGCGCCCGAGCGGCGCTCTCATCTACGTCGACTTCGGCATGATGGGCGAAATGCGACCCGAGGACCAGGAGGCCTTGCGACAACTGGTGCAGGGCGTCGTCGAGCATGACCTCGACCGCGCCACCCAAGGCCTGGTGGATCTCGGCTTTGTCCGGCCGGGTGCGGACCTTGCAAAGCTCCGGCGCGCATTCGGCTTTCTCCTCGACCGGCTGCTCGGCACGACATTCTTCCGGGCGAGCGGTCCCGAGGTGGAAGCCTTCGTACGCGAGATCCGGGATTTCCTTTACGAACAGCCGTTTCAGATCCCGGCCCGCTACACCTTCCTCGGACGCGCACTCGGCATCCTTTCGGGCATCGTGGCGCCGCTCGCGCCTGGGCAGAACTTCGTCCGCCTTCTCATCGACGGGGCACGCCGTTACGCTTCCGCGGCTACTGGTGGCACAGGCACGCGACAGGTGCTGCGCGGCGTGCTGAGGCGTGCGCAGGAACCATTGCAGCAAGCCCTGCACCTGCTTGCGAAGCTCGACCGGGACGATTACCGCATTCCAATCGACTTCGAACCGCTGCGGCGTGAGATGCGGGCGGGACGTGCGGCACTGCGCTCCTTGACTTGGGTGACACTCGGTGGCTTCGCGGCGCTGACCGCAGCGCTTGTCGGGGTGGCGCTGCCGACTGTCCGGGATGTCCTCATCGCGTTGAGCGTAGTCTTCTTCGTTGGCGCGATCGTGGCGCAGCGCAGGGCTTGAACAGGGGGAAATGGTCTTTGATCCGGTTGCGGCGCCGCCGCTGGCTCAGGGCCGTCGTGGCGGTCACCCTCATCGCGGTCGTCAGCAGCGTGGCCTGGAGTTTCTACATCGGCTGGTCCCTGACACATTTGCCGCGAGCGAAGATGCCCACCAATCCACGCTACTGGGGGATGTCCTACCAGACGATCCGGTTCCCAAGCGCCGTCGACCATCTGAAAATCCACGGCTGGTGGATCCCAGCGCAGAGCGCCACCATGACGGTGGTGTTTTCGCACGGCTTCGGTTCGAACCGGGCAGACATCGGTGTGCCGGGGCTCTTGATGATGCGCGCACTGCACCTCTGGGGGGTCAACATCCTAACCTTCGACTACCGCGCGGAGGGGCGGAGCCCAGGCAAGATGATCTCGGTCGGGGAGTTCGAGGTGCGGGATCTCATCGGCGCTGCCGACGCTGCGCGCCTCAGGGCGCCGCAGTTGCCGGTGGCGGTGGTGGGCTACTCGATGGGAGCGAGTGTGGCCCTCCTGGCGGGGGAACGGGATCCCCAGATCGCCGCGGTCGTGGCCGACAGCCCCTTCGCGAGTCTTACCCCGTACCTCGAACACAACCTTCCGGTCTGGACCGGCCTCCCCTCGTTTCCCTTCAACTGGCTCCTGCTGAATGTCGCAGCCCCTCTTCTGGGCCTCTCCCCGAACAGGGTGAATCCCCTGGCTGGAGTCAAGGCGTTCGGCCAGCGGCCAGTGCTGTTGATCGCAGGCAAGGCCGACAAAACGATTCCCTACCAAAACTCCGTCAAGCTTTACAAGGCGCTGCGGCATACGGATCCAAGCGTGACCCTTTGGCTGGTTCCGGGAGCACATCACGTGGAGTCTTTCCAGCTTCGCCCTCTGGCTTATCTCGAGTACCTCTACCGAACGCTGCACCGTGTGGACAAAGGGCTCAGGCCCGTGCCGGCCTACGGGCTCTAGCCGCCAAAGGAGGCGCGCAGGGGCCAACGGTCGACGAGAGTCCAGAGCCGGATGAAGAGTGGCGCAGGCGACGTGACGACGGCCACCCTGTGGCCGTCGGCGGCGGCGTAACCTGCACATCCGCCCAGTGCGAGCGTCGCGGGCGACTTGAGGTGCAACTGGGGCAGTCCGGAGCTCCGGGTCACCAGGAGCGGCGCCGCCGTGCGCAGTTCCTGGACGGCGCCGCCCGGCCAGACGACCGAGCCGATAATGCTGCCAGCTGGCCAGGTGTGCGCCTTAGCCCAGGCAAAGGTCCAGTCGAGGAGTCGTCCGGCATCCCGGAAGCGGTCCGCGTCCGTAGGCTCGCCCATGATCACGCCCACTGCGGTGCCGGTGCGATGCGCCGCGAAAAGCAGGACGTAGCCGGCCGGGGCAGTCTGTCCCGTCTTGATGCCGATCGCTCCGCGATAGGTCGAAAGGAGACGGTTGATACTTTGTACCCGCTGCCCCTGCGAGAGCGTGGCAGCTTGGCTTCCCACCATGGCGGCCAAGGTGGGATTCTTGAGGGCGGCCCAGCCCAGCCGCACTTCCCCGAGGGGGGATAGCCGATCGAACGGCGAGAGACCGCTTGGGTCGCCCATCGGAGGCAGGCCGAGATGGAGCCGCGTGGCAATGGATGTCATCCGGTGAAGAAGTTCGCTCTCTCCGCCGGGAAACTCGCTCGCCAGAAGATCGGCAGCGTTGTCGGCGCTCGGCAGGAGCATGGAGAGGAGCAGGTCGCGGACGGTCAGCGTCTCACCGGCGACGAGGGGCAGTACGCCGTGACCGAGAAGAGCACCCTCGCGAGCGGCAAGGGCGTCTGCAGGCGTCACCTTGATGCGCTGCGAGAGCGGCGGGCCACCGTCCAGCACGGCCAGCGCCGTCAAGACCTTGATCGTCGATGCGGTGGGACGAAGCTCGGTGACCTTCTCGCCTGCGATCAACTGGCCGTCGTAGGACACGGCGAAGGCCGGCGCAGTCACCCCGGGCAGGGGAGGAGGCGCCGGCCGCGGGTTCGCCGCCGAAACGATGCGGGACACCGGTGCGGGCAGGACGGAGATCGTCACGCCGCCGATCGCCGCGAGGGCCATCAGCGTTGCCACGGCATGTCGTACCTTCACGGGCCGTATACGGTGACCTCGGAGACGGAGCCGGGCGTAACCAGCTCATTGCCCGCCGCAAGGGATCGCGCGACGGCGAAGCCGGCAGCGGGCTGCCCGTTCGGGAAGACGACCGTCAGCCTGCTGCTGGGGCTTGTCGTGGACGTCTGGGTCACAGGGAAGCCAGCTTTCTGCAGCAGGGCGACATAGGCAGCGGAGCCCTCCACCGCTACGGGCACGTCCTTCGGGGCTGGGAACGGCGGCAGCCCGGTCCAGGCGCCAGTGCTGCCGTAGGGCTTCAGCACCTTGGTCACGTCTAGAGGGTTGAGGACGTCATAGTAGGCACCCGCGATCTGGTTCTCCACGTTGATGCCGGGCAACGGCATCGATGCGAGATCCATCGAGTCACCGATGCTTCCGAGCGTGATGTGCTGCACATGGCTGTGGGCGAGGGTGAGGCCGAGCGAGAGCAACTGGCTGTTAGAGAGGTTCGTCGCGACGTCCTTGCGCCAGGTGGAAACGAGCGCCGGCAGGTGCAGGGCAGCCTGCACCGGGTTGTGGAGAAGCTTATCCTTGAGCGCGAAGAGAACCTGCGCCTCGGCGCCCATGCGCTGGAAGTCGGTGGTGCGGTAGCTGTTGACCGTGTTCTGGCGGACCCGGATGAACGCGAGCACCCAGGGGCCCGAGAGGCAGTGCACGCCGGGCTGGAAGTCTGCGCCGCTATGCAGCGGGTCGTAGATGGCGTAGGGGATGTCGATGTTGACGCAGCCGACGGCATCGACGGCGTCGATGAAGCCCTGAAAGTCGGTGGCGACATACGCCTTGACCGGCATGCCGGTGAAATGGCTGACGACCTGCATCGCGAGCTCGGGTCCTTGCGCCGGACCTTCCCCCAGGCCGAGGAACAGGGTCTCCTTGATCTTCGGCACGGTATCGCGCCACTGGGGCAGTGCTATCAGGAGGTCTCGCGGGATCGAGATCATCGTGACCTTGTGCTTCTGGGGATCGATGTGCACGAGCATGAGGATGTCGGCCTGGCCGCCCGACGTGCCGAGCGACAGAGGACCTGTGGCCTGGCGCGCGTTGTTGCCGATGAGCAGGATGTTGTAGGGAACATTGGTCGAGACCACGGCGACATGCCCGCCTGGGCTCGACGAAGAGGTGAACCAACTGCGCAGGTAGGCGCCTGCACCGATCAGTACGAGCACGATGACCAGGAGCCAGATGAATCTGGGCCGCAACCGCTTCTTCAAACCTTTACCTCCTGGCGTCCAGGCTCGACGGCCTACCGGCGAACGCGTAGAATTTCTCTCAGTTTCCCGGGGGAGCTATCACCATGTTCAGTTTGCGCTTGCCTGAAATAGGTCCGGACGATCAGGAGCTGGCGTGCAACGCTCTGGCCAACACCCTCGCGTGTTCGCTGGACGAGGCGCTCCTTGGCAGGGTCGGTGGATTCGCGTGGCCCGACGCCATCGTGCAGGATCCCGCACCGGCTTTGCAATCCATGCCTTCGAACCGCTATGATCGCGCATCCCTGCATCTTTGGCACGAAGTTATCGGGTCGCGTGGCGTCGAGATGACGAAAGACGAAGCGCGAGAACTTTCCAACCTGCTCGAGGACTGCTTCAAGGTAGCGAGCCGCCTACACGGCGGCAAGCTGTGGCCGATGATGCAGGCTAGCGTGTGGCGCACTCTGCGCGACCAGATCCACCACGACCTGCAGACCGCAGCTAACGCCTAATTGCTGGTCTCGGGCCAGGCAGTGCAGACGGTATCGTTGGTCCAACACGTCGAGCGGTACCGGCAAGGGGCGCTGACCTACGTTCGTCGTGTCGGGCGCCGGGAAGACCATCCTTCGCGCAAAGCGGGACGGCTCACGTGATGACCGGCGCGAGCGACGACGGGCTCATCGTAAATCTGGTTCAGTCGGCTATGCAACCCATCACAGGTGCAGGCGTCGATCGGTCTGCCATTTGGTCGCGGTGGTCGGTGGCAAGGGTGCGTCCCCGCCCGGGACAATAACGAAGAGCTGGCGCGGCAGACGGCCCTTGTCACGCTCAATACCGCATCTTTGCGCCTGCGGGGCTTGCGGATCTCCCGATTTGGCTGCCATGGGACTAGGAGTGGCACCGGGTCCGGGCTTCAGGAGGACGCGCACGCGTGCCCTGTGATCGGCAGACCTCGCCGCGACATCGGTCCACCCGTTCGTCGTCTGGGAACGGCTGGTCCGGCCAGATGGTGGGATCGGGGTGCCTGTGACTAACGGATGCAGGCAAGGCAAGGATCGGTCCCGGCCAACAGCACACCTTCCTCTGCGGTCTGGTCGACAGCGGCAGTTCGACAAAAGACAGCGGCAAAACCTGCACTCCATCTGCACGCTGCGAGGGATTGCGTCGGCCTTGCGCGAAGTTCGAACGATCTTAGGAGGTGTGGGGCGCGGACGCGCAATTCCTGGCCCGGGCGCTTCTCGACTGGTTCTCGCGCGAGGGCCGCGATCTGCCCTGGCGCCGTCCGCCGCGCACGCCATACCGTGTTCTCGTCTCCGAGATGATGCTGCAGCAGACGCGGGCCGAGGTGGTGGCGCAGCGCTTCGAGGCTTTCCTGGACCGATACCCGAATTTTGAAGCGTTGGCGGCCGCCGAACTCGGCGACGTGCTGCGCGCCTGGGAGGGCCTCGGCTACTACCGCCGGGCTGAGGCGTTGTGGCGCACCGCGCAACGGATCGCTGCGCTTGGCGCGGTGCCGGTCTCGCGCGAGGAGTTGCTCGAGCTGCCCGGCGTCGGCCCCTACAGCGCGAGCGCAGTGCGCGCCTTCGCTTTCTCCCTGCCGGATGCCGCACTGGACGCGAACCTCCGTCGGGTCGCCGTCCGTCTGGCCGGAGACTCGTCAGATCCTGGCAGAGCTCCCGCTCAAGCGGGTGCGCGAAAGCTGCTCGAGGGGATCCTCATGGCGGGGCCCGCTGCGGAACTCAGCGATGCCATCATGGATCTGGGCGCCATGGTCTGCACCGCAGGCAGGCCGCGCTGTGATGCCTGTCCGCTGCAGGCGGCCTGCGCCGCGACGAGAAGCGGTGCGCCGGAGGAGTTCGGCAGGCCCCCGGTGCGTCCCGCCCGCAGGGAACTTCAGATCGTCGCCCTGCGCATCGAGTCCGAGCAAGGGGTGCTCTGGCGGCCGCGACCGACCAAGGGACTGCTGGCGGGCCTGTGGGAGCCACCGCATGTGCTCGCGTCCGATGAGCCCTCCGAGCACGCGATCCGGCGCGTCCTCACGGAGTGGGGCGTCCTGGGCGTCCATGTCACCGGGGAGCGTTGGCCGATGAGGCATGTTTTCACGCATCAGGTGTGGGTCGGAGAGGTGCGCCGCGTCCTGGCGGATGCCGCGCCGCCTGCCCAGCCGGCGCGATGGCTCGATGCTGCGGGGCTGGCGGGGATAGCAGTGCCCAGCGCTTTCCGCGCCGTTCTGTCGAGGGGATGGTGAGATTTTGGAGGTCGATGCGTTCGGGCATTGGGCCGTCACCTGGGCAGAGCACAATGGCGGGCTCTGGACGGTGCAGGAGAATCTGGTGCGTCTGACGGAAGAGGTGGGCGAGATCGCTCGCCACGTCAACGCGCAGGGTGGACGCAAGAGCCTGGCTGCGGGAGCGGAGCCGGCCGCGGGCGAAATCGGCGATGCGCTCTTCGTGCTCGCTTTGCTTGCCTACCAGCTTGGTACCAGTCTCGATGCCGCCGTGCAGGATGTCCTGCGCAAACAGGAGCAGCGCGGCGAGAGCATGCAGGACGGGAGGATCCGGCATGAGGGATGACGCGCAGTCGTTTGCCCACTTGGAGATCGCGTGGCGACCCGACGAGGCCCGGCGGAAGGAATCTGTGCTCGGCCGCTTCCTGGCTCAAGAGGGGCTGCGCGACGTAGCGGAGCTATCGGCACGCGCGGCTCAGGACCCGGCCTGGTTCTGGGATGCCAGCGTGAAAAGTCTCGATATCGCTTTTCAGACGCCCTACAGCCAAGTGTTGGATCTCTCGCGCGGGCCCGAGTTTCCACTCTGGTTTCGCGGCGGCCGCTTCAACGTCGCCCATGCCGGCATCGATGTGCATGCGTCCGGCGAACTGAGCCAGGTGACCGCTCTCGCATGGGAGGGTGAAGACGGCGCTGTGCGCCGCCTGAGCTTTGCCGAACTGCGCGTCGAGGTCGATGAGATCGCAAGTGGGCTCAGACAGCTCGGGATTGAGCAGGGAGACGCGATCGGCGTCTATCTGCCGATGCTGCCGGAGACCATGATCATCGCCTACGCCGCGGCGAAGATCGGGGCCATCCTCGTGCCGACGTTCTCCGGCTACGGGGCCGAGGCTGTAGCGACACGCCTGCGGGACGCCGGTGCCAAGCTGCTGGTGACGGCGGACGGGTTCTGGCGTCGCGGCAAGACCGTCGCCATGAAGGAGACGGCCGACGAGGCTAGGCGCCTCTCGCCGAGCGTGCAACATGTGGCCGTGGTGCGCCGTCTTGGCCGTGATGTGGCGTGGCAGGAGGGCGTGGACGTCGACTGGGCCGAGATCGCCCGGATGGGCAGAGGTGGCATGCCGACGCCACTCCTGGACCCCGAGACCACATTGATGATCATCTACACGTCAGGCACGACGGGCCGCCCGAAGGGAGCAGTCCACGCGCACTGCGGCTTTCCCGTCAAAGCGGCGCAGGACCTGGGTCACGCCTTCGATGTGCGACCAGGCGACCTCCTCTTCTGGTATACCGACATGGGCTGGATGATGGGCCCCTGGGCCATCTACGGTGCCCCGCTCCTGGGCGCCGGAGTCATGCTGTTCGAGGGCACGCCGGACTACCCTGGGCCAGACAGGCTCTGGCAAATCATTGCAAAGCATGGCGTGACCCACTTCGGCATTTCGCCCACGGCTGTGCGCAGCCTGATGCCACATGGAGCGGAGCCGGTGCGGCGCTGGCCGATGCCGACGCTCAGGGTGCTCGGGTCGTCCGGTGAGCCGTGGAATCCGGATCCCTGGCGCTGGTTCTTCGAAGTGGTGGGCGGCAGCAGGCTGCCGATCATCAACTACTCGGGCGGTACGGAGATCTCGGGCGGCATCGTCGGATGCTTTCCGACGGAGCCGATCAAGCCCTGTTCCTTCCGTGGTCCGATCCCGGGCATCTCGGCTGACGTCGTCGACCCTGATGGCCGCAGCGTGCGCGGTGAAGTGGGCGAGCTTGTGCTGCGCTCGGTGTGGCCAGGCATGACGCGGGGATTCTGGCAAGACGACGCTCGCTATCTCGAAACCTACTACGGCCGGATACCCGGCGTCTGGTACCACGGCGACTGGGCTTACGTCGACGATGACGGATTCTGGTACATTCTGGGCAGATCGGACGATACCATCAAGGTTGCGGGCAAGCGGGTCGGACCGGCCGAAGTCGAGTCCGCGCTCGTGGCACATCCCGACGTCAAGGAAGCTGCGGCCATTGGACTGCCGGACCCGGTCAAGGGCGAGACGATTGCCTGCTTCTGCGTTCTGCGCGAAGGGGCGCTTCGGGGAGAAGAGATGGCGCAGGCACTCAAGGAGCAGGTGGCCTCCGTGCTCGGCAAGTCGCTCAAGCCGGGCACCATCGTTTTTGTGGCGGAACTGCCGCATACGCGGAATGGCAAGATCCTCCGGCGGTTGGCGAGGCAGGCCTATCTGGGGCAGCCACTGGGCGATCAGAGCGCTCTTGAGAATCCCGCGGCGCTGGAGGCGCTGGCAGCCGCGGGAGGGCCTCACCCGGGTGCGCTGTAGGCAGGCAAACGATACCGACCATGTGTCCGTCGCAGCAGGCAAACGGACCCTTTGATAATGCGCCGTATGTGTTCCGGAAGAAGGGGCCACTCGCCAATATACGGGTCGCTTGCTGAAAAACGCATGGGCCCGGTCGGCGAACGTCGATTTCGGGAGCAGGGGCTCGTGATGACTGTTTCGCGGAGCGGTGCGCTGCCGATTGTGGCGGGGCACTTCTGGCCACGACCGTGGGGGCCTGTAGCAGACGGCCACAGTCGAGGCCCATGCGGCCCACGGATAGGTGCCACTGGTGCAAGGACATTTCGACGTGCACATGATCGTCGGGGCTGGATGGTCGAAAGCCTTGGCGTCAGCGGATGTTGCACACTATTCGCCGCGGCCGGCTGCGCAACGGTTTCGGCGCGGTCCGGCAAGGTTTCCACGCGACCGGCAGAGGCGCGCGCAACGGCCGGAATGCACGTTGGCCCACGCCGCGCAGGCTGCGCGCGGCTACGCTGCCATCTTCGATCACAAGGTGCCCATTCTGGCCGTGATGTCGGCGCTGGGCGCGGCCGAGGTCACTTTCCCGTTTCAGTGTGAGGGAGATGCAGTGACACGTGGCGGCGCGCCGCCACGGAGGCTGACGGGCGCTCCGGCTAGAGTCGGAACGATGGCGGCTGACAGATTCGTGACCGCTGACGCGACGGTCTCGGCCAACTGATGCAATCATGGGGGGCCCGACCGGCACAAACCGGTCGGCCCGGTCGTTCGAGTAGTGAGACGTTGGTCGTTGAGAAGCGACGCCGAACGGTCGTACACGGCGGGGACAAATGGACCCAACGCGGTCAGCATGGGTCAGACGAAGTCTGCCGGACAGACTATCGAGTTTCGGTGCCTTTGCCCATCTAGTAAATGATCTGGGCCTGCGACAATGAGTCCGTCGAGGAAATCTTGTGAGGGGGAGCAGAACCGATATGATGCAGTTGAAGGGTGGACGGCTCGCAGGGATTGCGGCGGTCGTCGGGGTTGCAGGTCTCCTGATCGCCGGCTGCGGACAGCAGCAGGCCGCCGGCAACGCCTCCGCAGCCAACAAGCCCGCAAGCTCGTCGACGTCGTCCACGTCGACTCCAGCTCCGCAGACCGTGTCGTACAACTGGGAAGTCGTCAATGGTGGCAACTCCCAACACCCCGACTGGCCGTTCTTCTCTGAGGATGGCAAGAACCCGATGCCGGCGACCGTGACCCTGCCGGCGAACGCCACCGTCACCTTGACGATCAAGAACTACGATGACGGCGGCGGCACGGTCCCGGCGACCTACGCCAAGGTTTCCGGTACCGTCGGAAACACCGAGACGGTCAACGGAACGCAGGAGAGCTCGTTCAAGGCGAGCGGCGTCATCGCCCACACGTTCACGGTCACGGGCCTCGGCCTCAACATCGCGCTTCCGGCGGCGACCGACCAGGGCAGCACCGTCGTTCCGTCGGTGACGGTCGTGACCTTCAAGACGCCGGCCAAGGCAGGCACCTACAGCTGGCAGTGCTACCAGCCCTGCGGCACCGGCTCGGACGGCTGGGGCGGCCCGATGGTCACACCAGGCTGGATGATGGGAACCCTCCAGATCCAGTAGAGCAATCGTAGAGATACGAGCGGGACGGCGAGCGTCGTCCCGCTCCTTTTTTCGCGCCTTCGCGGAGCAGTCAGCTGCCGAGGTGCAGCCGCCGCAGCCCCGAGCGCAGCACTGGTGCGCCGCTCAGTAGCGTGAGTAGACCTAGAAGCGAGAAGGTCGCCGGGATGCCGAAGCTCTGCGCCAGCACGCCCGCGAGAGCCCCGCCGGCGGGCAGCGGCAGGTTGACCAGGAGAGACTGCATCGCGCTGACCCGACCGTAGACGGCGCTCTTGATCTGTCGCTGCGATAGGGTGGCCATGATGATCGACACCGGAGCTACGGCGCCGTCCAGCAGACCGACGGCGGCAACCGCGGCTGCTGGGTTTCGGACGAAGCCCAGGACGGCCATGCCGAGTCCTGAGAGTCCGAGCGTGGCGATCAGCAGATGGTCGATGCGCATGTGCTCCGCGAGATACGGTCCGATGATGCCGAGGGCGACGGGGAAAAGTCCGGCCGCCATCCCGACCAGGCCGACCTCGGAGGCACTCCAATGGAGGCTGCTGCGGAAGAAGTAGACTTCAAGCGCGTACACGCCGCCCCAGGTGAAGTTCCAGAAGGCGAACACGAGCGTGATGTGCAGGACGCTGGGGGCCTGCCGCAGGGCAGCCCACGCGGGACGCAACACGTTGAGGCCGCGCTCTTCGGACGGACCTGGTGCGGTTCGGGGCAGAAAGAGTGAGGGGACGAGGACGAACACGTAGGCCGCCGCGTTGATGCCGAGTGCCCAAGCGATGCCGAGATGGCTGATCGTCGGCCCCGCCAGCCCTGGCGACACGTACCATGCCACCGTGAACACGATCGCGGACAGCGCGTTGACCGACACCCTGGCTCGTTCCGGCGTCGCGCGCCTTACGAGAACGTTCTGCGCGTTGTAGGCGACCATCCCGAGGCCCGTCGCGAGCATGGCAGACATGTAGATCAGCCAGAGGCTCAGGTGGCCGACGAGGAACAGGAGCAACGTGAACACGGTGACCGCGATCTGCAATAGGCTGGTGCCCGCTATCACTCTTCTTGCATCGCTGCGGTCCACCAGCGCGCCTAGCCAGGGCAGCAGCAGACCAGGCAGGAACTGGATGGCCGCGAGCGTGCCAAGTGCTTCGGGCGTGCCGTTGAGGTTGTAGACGAGCCAGGGCAGAACCAGACGAAAAAAGCCCTGTCCGACGTTGGAGGCAAAGGTGCCGTAAAGGAAGTAGACCACAGGGCGCGGGCAGAGGCCGAGGGCCTGCCAGCCGCTCACGGGGCGGCTGCTGCCGCCGGGATCGGTTGATTCCTGCATCATCCATTACCACCATGAACGCTGAAGGCAGACTGATCCGCAGTCTGCCTTCGCCGTGCCGGCCTAAAGACCTGTCGGGGGTGCCTTGCCGCGCAGGTGCGGCTCGAGGGCGTAGACCGCCAGTTGGCCCGCTCCGTAGCCCAGCGTGATTGTTCCTGGCAAGAGCCACGGCCCGAGGCCGAGGGTGAGGAATGCAAGCACCAGCGCGAGGCCGATGCCCCCGGTCCAGAGTCCGCGACGCAGCCAGCGCTGCCTGTCGCTCGCAGATACCGGAGGCTGGGGCGGTTCGAACTGCAGGAGCCCCAGGCGCACGAGCCCGACAAACAGGGGAATGAGGCCCACGATCAGCCAGGGCCCGAAGCCGATGGGCAGCATGCCGAGCGTGATGCCGAGACCGATACCGACGGTGTTCAAGGACGTCGCGAGAGGGTGCGGTGGCGCGACGGGGGGGTTGGCGTAGGGTGGCGGAACGTACGGATAGGCGCCTACGGGCGGCGGCTCGACGGGATGCGTGCCGCTCAGATATGCCATGCGTTCTCTGTGGCGGAAGTAGAGGACGGCGATGATGATCGCAGCGATCGAGACGAACAGCACGAGAGGGACCAGAGCCCACACGAGCACGGCGCTGACGAGATTTGAAGGAAAGGTGTTCATTCGCCTTCTCCCTTCCTATTGTGGCGTGATGCTTACGGGTCCTGTGCCGTCCTCGACGGTCAAGGTGCCTGATGGACCCTGACCGATGGTGCCCGAGAAGACCCCGTTCGTGCCGCCGCTCAAAGTCGGAAAGCCCGAGTTCATGGGGCCGAGATGTGCCGCAGCCTCGACGGCGAGCGAGCCGCGCGGGGAGAGTGCGAGATTGAGCGGGCCTGTGCCCACGGAGAACGAGGAGTCGAGGCCGGGGTCACCGGAGAAGTTGAGCGGGCCGGTGCCGACCTCGAGCCGGAGGGGACCTTCGGCCTCGATGGCTTGGGCGTTCAGCGGCCCTGTCACGACGTCGCCTGAGAGGCGGCCGCGAAAATCGCGAATGGTGAGCGGGCCCGTGTTTACATTGGCCGTGACGGCACGGTAGGTGCCCGATATGGTAGCACCGCCCGTGGCGACACTGAGCTGGACGGTCTGGTCAGGCGGCAGGTTCACGTTCAGGACGTCCGGCATGGAGCCGAGGTTCCACTGCACCGGCGCCGGTGGTGCGAACGTCAGCGTCAGCACGCCGCCGGAGAGGTCAGAACGCATGGCTCCCTGGTGCGCCCCGGCAACCGACCAGTGCCAGGTGACGCGCGAACCGGGTGATGTCGTGATGTTGACGTCGCCGACGTTCGGT
>JAJYNV010000210.1 GCA_021786135.1 Bacillota bacterium | reverse complement strand
CTTGCGCGGAGGTTCCGAAGACCCCACCATGCCGTTCCCGCTCGCGTTTTGAACCTGCCTCAGGCAGGTGGGTGCCGGCCCCGGGACATCGAGGCTCCCCGAAATGGGGGCATGCCTTCCCGCCTCAAGAATCCTAGCTCCCGCAGTTTTGGTGTTGGCTCAAAACTGCTTATAAGGGGTCGCACATGGTCGGGTGACTGCGAACGAAGTATAGCACCTGCCCAGCGCGCGATCAAAGCGCCGTTGGGACCTTGACGCGCCGCGTGGCGCGAGTCTGTCGCGGAATTCGGCGCATAGCCTTTGACCGTCTTTGCGAAACTAGCGCTCGGAGGTGTCGGCATGCGCTTTATGGGCACCGTCGTACGATTCATCGTCGCGGCGATCGTCCTGATGCTGGTCGGTTACATCGTGCCGGGCTTCAGCCACCTGACGTTCGGCGAGGCGCTCGTGGCCGCGCTTGCGATCGCGGCGGTGAGCTACCTGATCGAACTCGCGCTGGGCCGCCGCAACTCGACGTACGGACGCGGGATCGTCGGTTTCCTGGTCTCGGCGGTGGTGATCTGGCTCGTGCAGTTCATCGTGCCAGGCATGCACGTCTCGGCGATTGGCGCCCTGCTCGCGGCCTTCGTGATCGGAGTCGTCGATCTTCTGGTGCCGACGGCGGTCCGCTAGGCTTTGTGCTCCACCGGCCGCAGTTCGAGGTTCAGCTCGTCGAGCTGCGCCTGCGCGACTTCGGCCGGTGCACCTGTCAGGAGGTCCGTGCCTTTGGCCGTCTTGGGGAAGGCAATCACGTCGCGAATGCTGGTCGCACCCGCGAGCAGCATGCAGAGGCGGTCGAAGCCGAAGGCGACGCCACCGTGCGGCGGCGCGCCGAAACGGAAGGCGTCGAGCAGGAAACCGAACTTGCCCTGCGCCTCCTCCTGGCCGAGGCCGAGTAGGTGGAAGATCCGCTCCTGGAGCTCACGCTCGTGGATGCGGATCGAGCCGCCCGCGATCTCGACGCCGTCGAGGACGAGGTCGTAGGCTTGGGCGCGCACCGCCAGGGGTTCTGCCTCCAGG
Organism: Bacillota bacterium; assembly: GCA_021786135.1. Lineage (GTDB taxonomy): Bacteria > Bacillota > Sulfobacillia > JAJZYS01 > JAJYTV01 > JAJZQO01. The sequence goes on along the minus strand of JAJYNV010000210.1, from coordinate 1,762 downwards.
CGGTCGAGGTCGGCGGGGTTCGGGTGGGTAAATGGGTGATGGCGCGACACCGCGCGGTTCTCTTCGGCGCTCCACTCCATGAGCGGGAAATCGGTCACCCAGAGGAACCGATGGCCAGCCTCGCGCCAGCCGAACTGATCCGCGAGCATCAGCCTGAGCTGCCCGAGCGCGAGGCTCACCGCCTCTTCCGGACCGGCGAGGAGCAGGGCGGCGTCTCCGGCCGCGAGCTCTAGCGCCGCCGCGAGGTCGGGCCATCTCGCCTGATCGACCGCCTTCGCGAGGCTCCCCTTGAGATCGCCGCCCTGGAGGGCGAGATACGGCACGCTCTTGAAGCCGAAACGCTCGATCTGGCGGCCGAGTTCGTCCCACTGCTTGCGGGTGAGCTCAGCCGCACCGGGTGCCTTGAGTCCCCGGAGGACGCCACCGGCCGCGACGGCATCGCGCAGGAACGGCGCGCTGAAGGCCGTCGCAAACGCCTCGAGATCCACGATCTCGCACGGGATGCGCAGGTCCGGTTTGTCGGAGCCGAAGCGCCGCATGGCCTCCTGGTACGTGAGGCGCGGCAGCGGCAGCTCGACCTCCCAGCCCGCAGCCGCGGCGATGCCTTCTGTCAGGCCCTCGGCGAGCGCCAGCACATCCTCCTCGTCGACGAACGACATCTCGATGTCGATCTGGGTGAACTCGGGTTGGCGGTCTGCCCTGAGGTCCTCGTCGCGGAAGCAGCGCACGACCTGGAAGTAGCGCTCGAATCCCGCCACCATCAGGAGCTGCTTGAAGAGCTGCGGCGACTGCGGCAGGGCGTAGAATGCACCTGGCTGCAGCCGGCTCGGCACGAGGAAGTCCCGGGCGCCTTCCGGTGTCGAACGGGTCAGCATCGGCGTCTCGAGCTCGTAGAAGCCGGCCTCGTCGAGGTGGCGGCGCGTCACCTGCAGCAGGCGATGACGCAGCGCAAGGTTCTCCTGCATCTCCTGGCGGCGCAGATCCAGTACGCGGTAGCGCAGGCGCACCGCCTCATCCGGCGCCTCGGCCGCCGAGGGCAGGAGCGGCGGCACGTCCGACTGCGCCAGCACCTCGATGTTCGCGTCCACGATTTCGATCTCGCCGGTCGCGAGCTTTGGGTTGACGGCACCGCTCTGGCGGCGCCGCACCGTGCCCTCTACGGCAACGACCCATTCGGGATGCAGTTCCTGCGCCGTCTGATAGGCGGCGTCCTGCGGCGACACGACGATCTGCACGACGCCGGAGCGGTCGCGGAGATCGAAGAAGAGCACGCCGCCATGGTCGCGCACGCGATGTACCCATCCGGAGATACGCACAAGCCGATCCACGTCGGCAGCATGAAGCGTCCCTGCACCGACCCTTTGCATGTGTTTTGGGAACTCCTTTCCGTGTTCAGGCAATCTATCTCGCGAAGGTCGCGGCAAGTCTTTCGATCGGGACCTCCGCCTGGGCGGAGGTCTCCATATTTCGCACCATCGCCACCCCGCGCTCAAGCTCCTGAGGACCGATGATCACGACGTAAGGCGCCATGAGCTTCTGCGCGCGCCGAAGCTGTGCCTTGAGGCTGCGCCCGAGCGCCTCCATCTCGACCCTCTGCCCGGCCGCCCTGAGCATCTGCGCGACGCGCATCGCCTCGGGCCCGAGCTGCGGGCCGAGATAGGCGATATAGGCGTCCACGGCCGCCCCTTCGGGGGGAACGAGCCCTTCCGCCCCGAGTGTCAGGATGAGTCGCTCGAGGCCGAGGCCGAATCCGACGGCAGGC
>JAJYNV010000082.1 GCA_021786135.1 Bacillota bacterium | reverse complement strand
GCCTTTTGGCAGGGTACAGGACTTCTGCTCCTTGGCGGCATCCTCAGCCGGCTCCTCGGGCTCTATCGTCTGCTTCTGCCGCGTCTCCTGGGCCCGGAAGGGGTCGGCCTCTACCACATGGCCTACCCGGCCTACGCCCTGACTCTCGCCATCGCTACGGGCGGCCTGCCGGTGGCGGTGTCGAAGATGGTCGCGCGGAGCGCGGCGCAGGGTGCGCACCGCGAGGCACAGCGCATCCTCCGGGTGGCGACCGTCGTGCTGCTCGTGCTCGGCCTTGTCGGCGGCGCGGGTCTCTTCCTGGCGGCACCTTGGCTCGCGCTGCACGTGGCGAGGGATCCGCGGGCCTCGCTGGCGTTTGCGGCCGTGGCGCCTGCAGTGCTTCTCGTGGCTGCCATGTCAGCTCTACGCGGCTACTTCCAAGGCTATCAGCAGATGGCCCCGACAGCGATCTCGCAGGTCCTGGAGCAGCTCGTGCGCGTGGTGGCGATCGTGGCGCTGATCATCGTGCTGCGGCCCCTCGGCATCGCCTGGATGGCTGCCGGCGCGGCTGGCGCGGCCGGCATCGGCGCGCTGGCTGGCCTGGGCGTGCTGGTGGTGATGCGCAGCTTGCGTCCACAGCCTCGTGGTGGACGTCGTGGCATGCCTGCGCGCCGCATCCTTGGAGAGCTCCTCGGGCTGGCGGTACCGATCACTGTCACCGGCCTAGGCGTGCCGGTCATGCAGCTTCTTGACCTTGTGGTGGTTCCCTCCGTGCTGCAGCAGCGTGGTTACGCGGCGCACAGCCGCACAGGAGCGTACGGCGTGCTCAGCGGCTACGCGATGCCGCTCGTCTCGCTACCGGCCATCGTGAGCGGTGCAATCGCCGTGGCACTTGTACCAGCGGTGTCGGCAGCGATAGCGCGAGGAGACGAAGGCGCCGCGCGAGTTCTGACGCGGGACGCCCTCGCCGCAGCGTGGCGCTGGCTCCTGCCCGCCGCGGTAGGTCTAGCGATCCTGAGCACGCCGATCGTAAAGATGCTATTCGGCAGTGCGGCCGCAGCCGAGAGCCTGATGGCGCTGGCGCCGAGTGCCCTGCTCTTTGGACTCGGCCAGGTCGCCGCCGCGGCGCTGCAGGGTCGAGGCCAGACGTGGCGCCCACTGGCGAATCTTGGGGTGGCCACCGTGACCAAGATTGTGCTGAGCCTACTGCTGACGCGGGCGTTTGGGATCGTGGGGGCAGCAGTTGCGACAAGCGGCGCGTACCTCGTCTGGGCTGGCCTGAATCTTGCGGCGGCGAGCCGGGCGACGAGACAGTCGGGCATCGGCGGCTGGGCAGCGCCGCCCATCCTGGCGGCGGCTGGCATGGCTCTGGTGCTCCGGCTCACGTCTCCCTCCAGCGGCGGGGCGACGCTGCTCGCCGTGACTGCGGGAGCTGCGACGTATCTCGCCCTGCTTGGCGTCGCAGGAGGGTTCGGACCGGCCGAGCGGGAAGCCCTGGCGAGCATCGCGCGGCGCGCGCGGCGCATGCTGCAGAGCAGGAGATGATGACCGCTTGCAGATCTTCGGCACGGGATTCGGCGGCGACTTGCCGCAGGTGCCGACAGGCCGCCTGTTTGCGCCGGCGGGCGTTCTTGACGGCATGGTCGGCGCGCAGAAATGGTCCGTCGCGCACAAACTCCCCGGGACCTTCGAGCCAACCGATATCATGCTGCTGCCGGGCGGCCCGGAAGTGGACGACCCCTGGCTGGCGGCAGGCCTCGCACAGGGCGGATCGGTGCACTATGCGCAGCCGCTCGTCCTCGCCCTGGACCTGCCACGCGGTACAGTGACACGCCATGCTGCGCGTCGTGACCCTTGGCCCGCCGGACAGGGCGTCCTTGTCTACGGCGGGGACGACCCTGGCTTGCCTGACGCGCTCCTGACCCTGTCGCAAGGCGTGCTGATTGGACACGAGCGCAGGCTCGAGGGTCGACTGGGCGAACTAGCGGCCGGACGCGCACCGAACGAGATGCTCTATGTGCCGCCGATCGGCGCGGAGGCCGCCCTGTCCTTTGCGGCCGCCAGCACCGTCATGCGCATGCTGCGTGCGCCTGGAGGATGCCCATGGGATCGCGAACAGAACCATATCAGCCTCTTGCCTTATCTGCTGGAGGAGGCGGCCGAGGCGTATGACGCGATTTCGGAGGCCGATCTGCATGGGATTGTGGAAGAACTGGGAGACTTGCTGCTGCAAGTGCTGTTCCACGCGCAGTTGGCGGAGGAAGAGGGCAGCTTCGGCCTCCACGATGTGACCGATGGCCTGTGGCGCAAGCTGGTGCGGAGACACCCGCACGTGTTCGGCGACGAGCACTATGCCAGCGCACAGGACTTCCTGCCGCGCTGGGAGCAGCTGAAGGTGGAGGAGGGAACGCGTCGGCAAAGCGAACTTGACGGCATACCGGCCTCATTATCCTCTCTTGCGGCTCTTGAGAAGGCCATGCGCAAGCTCATGCGCTGCGGAATAGGCCAATTTGAGGAACCGGGCTACACGGCGCTTTTCGAGCACCGGGTAGCAGCCGGAGAGGATCTCGAACGGGAGGCACGCCGCTCGCTCTCTGCGCTGCAGGCGCGCTGCAGGCGCGCAGAGGTCCTGCTCGACCAACGGCTTTCCGGAGCGGACCCGGAAAAAGCTGCGCAAGCATGGAAAATGGCGCAAACTGCGCAGGTTACGGGCGAGGAAAGCAGGAATGAGTGGCCAATTGACGAATCATAGGCGTCGACAATCGGCACAGGGAGGGGTACCTACGAACAAGACCGAGCTGGTAGCGAAGGTCGCCGAACGCGCCGGGATGAGCAAGAAGGACGCGGAC
>JAJYNV010000224.1 GCA_021786135.1 Bacillota bacterium | reverse complement strand
ATGGTGCGCGGTTTCGAGGCGGGCGGGGTCGACTACGTGACTAAGCCGTTCAGCCCGCTCGAGCTCAACGCCCGCGTCAAGACGCACCTCGAGCTGAGGCGCTCGCGCGAGCAGCTGCAGCGCTACGGCTGGCAGCTCGAGGAGGCCAATAAGCAGCTCGAGGACAGGAACGAGCGCCTGAACGAGGCGATCGAGCAACTGCACCGCGCCGCCATGACCGACCCCCTGACAGGGCTCAGCAACCGGCGGCACATGACGATGAAGATCCAGGACGAGATGGGCCGCTTCAAGCGCAGCCGGCGTGTCTTTTCGCTGATCCTGGGGGACATCGACCACTTCAAACTGGTCAACGACGAGTATGGGCACGAGTGCGGCGACGAGGTGCTGCAGAGCGTTTCAGGCATCCTGCGGGCGGGCATCAGGGAGCAGGACCAGGTGGCGCGCTGGGGCGGCGAGGAATTCCTGCTGCTTCTGCCCGAAACGGAGGCCCAGGGCGCACGTCTCGTGGCCGAGAAGCTGCGCGAGGAGATCGCGGAGTCGCAGATGGGCTGCCTGGGCCGCGACATCAGGGTGACGATGACCTTCGGCGTCACGGCCTACGACAAGTCCGGCAGCATGGACGCGACGATCCGTGAGGCCGACCACGCCCTCTATCTGGGGAAGCAGCAGGGCAGGAACCGGACCGTGGTTTTCTAGCCCGGACGGGCAGAGCATCTGGACCGGTCGTCGCCCGGCGGCCGGTCCTGCCGTGTCCGGAAGGGGCGTGGAGCTGCACGGCGAAGCGTCACTCACCATCTGCTGCGCGGCGGCACGATCGCCGCAGCGGCGGGGCATGACGGAGGTGGGCCATGCACCGGGCATTCCTCAAACAGACCCAGACCCTTGTGACCACGGCGTTCGGCCTGATCGCGGCGCTTGCCTGGAACACCGCGATCACAACGCTCGTGCACACATACCTGCCGACGGGATCAGGACTCCTGATGCTGTTCCTTTACGCACTCATTGTGACCGCCCTGGCCGTATTCGTGGGCATGGCGCTCGCCCGCGCCGCGGCACGCATCGGCCTCGACGACGACGCAGCCAAGTAGACACGCTGGAGAGGCGCTGGACGCTGGCCTGCGCACGGGGGCGGAAGGCCGGACGGCGCCGGTCCCCCTGAATGGCGGCGAGCACGGGAAACAGCACCGAACGCACCAAGAACGTATCGTCGAGCACGCCGAGGGCGGCCACGACGCCGAACGCGAGGAGGATCCGAAGCGGCAGGGCAGTCAGCACGAGGAAGGTGCCGGTCAGGATGAGGCCGGCGGCGGTGATCGAGCCGCTTCTGCCTGACATGCCTTGCCGCATGCGTTGGCGGACGGGAATGCGCAGGGAGGGCTGTGCCTCGCGCGCTACCGCCGAGGGCAGTGCGAGGCTTTGCGAGAGACCCGGCCCGATCTAGAGCAGGAGCGGGATGCAGCCCGTAGGCCACTCGTCGCCTGCCTCTGGCCATAATTAGAATGAACCAGTCAATTTAACACTCTCGTGATTGGGGGAGCGCTTCCGGCCGGACGAACGCTCAGCTTTGCGCTGGCATCCCGGCGGCGGTGCGCTGGCAGATGGCGATGAACTCCCCGGCGGAACGCGAGAGGTAGGAGCCGCGGCTCGTCACGATCTGCAGTTGCCGCTGCGGGCGCTGGATGAGGCGCAGGGCCCGCAGCAGGCCCAGGCGCTCCTCCTGTTCCACCGACATGCGCGGTGCGAGGCTGACGCCCATGCCGATCTCGACAAGGCCCTTGATGCCCTGGATGCTCGACATCTCCTGGGCGATGCGCGGCGAGAAGCCGGCGCCGCTGCAGATCTCATAGAGAACGTTGCGCAGGCTGAAACCGGACTCGAGCACCACGAAGGGCCGGTCCTGGAGCTCGCGCAGGTCGATTTCCTCGCGCTCCGCCAAGGGATCGTCGACCGGAACGATGGCGTAGAGCTCCTCGGTCATCAGTGGTGCCACGTCCACCTGGGGTCCAGGCTGGGCACCCGTCACGACCGCGACGTCGAGACGGTGGGCGGCGAGTTCCTCGAGCACCACGCTGGCGCTCGCCTCCACCACGCGCAGGTCGATGGCGGGGAACGCGTCGCGGAAGGCCTTGATCACCGTGGGGATGAGATGCGCGGTCACGGTGGGCATCGTGCCGAGCACCAGGCGGCCGCGCTGCAGTCCGGCGAGGGCGTCGATCGAGTCCCGGATCTCCGCCACCTGTCGCATGATCTGCCGCGCGTGCGGCAGCACGGCGCGCCCGACTTCGGTCAGGCGCACGCCGCGCGGCAGGCGGTCGAAGAGGGGGTAGCCCAGCTCCCGCTCGAGCGCGCCGATCTGTGCGCTCACGGACGGCTGCGCGACGTAGAGCGCCTGGGCTGCGGATGTGATGCTGCGCCGGTCGGCCGCCTCGAGGAACATCTCCACCTGTCTCAGTTCCATTGCAAGACCTCCGCTTGGGTGAACGGTGGGAGATAGCCATAGGATGGACCAATGGCTCGCAATGAGACCAGATATTAGACGTATGGCAGCCGTGATCCTACCCTGAGGTTGAGCCCGACGTGAGAAACAGAGGTAAGCCTTGCCGGGCGGCAGGGAGGAATCCAAATGATCCAGAGGCAGACAGCAACCGTTCACAACGTCCCGCGCACGGCGGCGCCCGCGGACCATGGCGCGCTGCGCTTCGGCGCCTACTGGCGCCGGCTGTCGCAAGGCTGGTCGCGGGCCATGAACCCGTGCGGCATGGAGCAGCGAATCGAGCGGGAAGTGCGCGTCCAGTTGCGGCGCCGCCCCGAGCCGGGCGATGCGGCGATCGTGA
>JAJYNV010000452.1 GCA_021786135.1 Bacillota bacterium | reverse complement strand
GTTGGATATACTCTGTGGAGGCCACGATCTCCACGATGATGGGCAAGTCGGACGAGAGATCCAGGATCCCCGCCGTATGGATGCGGCTCGAGGCGCCGAAGCCCTCGATCGCCCGGTGGACCGTGGCTCCCGCCATGCCTTCGCGCTTCGCGGCCAGGATGATCGCATGCCAGAGTCCGCGGCCGTGCCGCATGTCAGACTCGCCGATATAGACCCGAAGGCGCTCCGCGGGCCCGCTGATGCGCGGCGGCTTGCTTGTCAAGTCCATCCCTCACTCACCGCCATTATTGCCACAGCCGACGGCAATCTCCTGCCCGCTTGAAAGGAAGCGTCCGTCTTGTCCCTGCTCATCGCTCTCTCGGGCGCCTTGGGCTGCATACTGCGCCTTCTCATCAGCCGCCTCGCGGCGCGCATCGCACCGCAGTTGCCGCTCGGTACCCTTCTCGTCAACTGGAGCGGTTCCCTCTTGACCGGCGCCATGGGCGGCGCCATCGCAAGGCACATCCCCTCGCCGCTGAGCTCCATGCTGCTCCTCGGCTTTCTCGGCGGCTTCACCACCTTCTCGACGCTCACCTACGAAAGCGCAGAGCTCCTGCACGCGCGAGAACTGCTGCCCGCCGTCGGCAACCTCGCCCTGAGCGTAGGCGGCGGCGCCGCCCTCGCACTGCTCGGCGCAATGCGGCCATGAAGGCGCTCTGGGACATCCTTGCCGTCGGTCTCGGCGGGGCGGCGGGAACGCTCCTGCGCCACGGCATCGAGCTGCGCGCCCAGGCTCTCTCGCTTTCCATCCCCGCCGTGGCGGGGATCAACATCCTCGGCGCCTTCATGATCGGCCTCTGGATGACGCTCCTGCTCGAACGCGCGCATCTGTCACCGCGCTGGCGGCTTCTCCTCACGACGGGCCTCCTGGGTGGCTTCACCACGTTCGGCACGCTGATGGCGGAGGGCGGCGGGCTCATGCGCCAGGGCGACGTCGCGGGCGGCCTGGTCCTCATCGGCGGCGAGGTACTGCTTGGACTCCTCGCCACGCTCTTCGGGATGAGCGCCGCAAGGCTCCTGCGGCGGCAGGCGTGATGGACGCCTGAGGGGATGCGCAAAGCGGGCGGCAGGTCTCGGCCTGCCGCCCGCCTCGTCCCCCAGTTTCGGCTACGATTGCCTGTCGGTATTCTCCGCCAGTTCGACCTTCGTCACCGCGATGTTGACCACGGCGTTCTCGATGCCGATGTTCTTCGCCAAGGCGTCCTTGACGGCGCTCTGCACTTCGCGCATCGCGTCAGGCAGGTAGACGCCGTACGGGACAGTAAGCTCGAGGTCGACCACCAGCTTGCGGTCCTGGCCCTCCTTGACCCGAATGGCGCTGCCGAGCAGGAAGCGCCGGTTGACGCGCGCCGCTCCTTCACCGGTGTCCTTGATGGCAAGCTCCACCACGGAGCGCACGGCGCTCTCCTCGATCGAAAGCTCGCCACCCGCCGTGGTCTGCAGCTTGATGTTCATGGCAGCACCCCCAGCCGTCTCATCTCAAGACCAGTCTACTCCTCTGCCACAAGGGCCAGCACAGATGTCAGCGGCCGAGGCGGCTGCGGCTGACGAGGCGCCGTGCGACGATGTTGACGATCACGATGAGCAGGAGGAGCAGGAGGCCGGCGGCGTACGCGAGGGCGTTCGCTGCCGCGAACGGTTCATTGATGTAAGTCCACACGACGTAGGTCAAGTAACCGATCGGTGCGTGCGTCAGCTGCAGCTGCGGCATGTAGCTCGACCAGCCCGCCGTGTAGAGCAGCGGCGCCGTCTCGCCGATCGCGATCGACAGCGCGAGCAGGACGCCTGTCACGACGCCCGGCAGCGCCTCACGCAGCGTGACGCGCCAGATCGTGGTCGTCTGGCTGGCGCCGAGCGCCAGCGATGCCTCGCGCATGCCGCGCGGCACCTTGCTGAGTGCGGTCTCGGTCGAGCGCACCACGTAGGGAACGCCGATCAACGCGAGGGCGATCGCGCCGGCCAGGGTCGAGAAGCCCCAGCCTAGGCCCAGCACCAGCGTGACGTAGCCGAAGTAGCCGATCACGATCGAAGGCACGCCGGCCATGACGTCGGTGGTGAAGCGCACGAACTGCGAGAACCGGCCGTTCGGGTCGACCTCGCCGACGTAGACACCGGCCATGATGCCGAATGGGCCCGCGAGAAGGATGCCGAGTCCAACCACATAGAAGGTGCCGACGATCGCGTTCGCAAGCCCGCCGCCGGTGCCCACGGTGACCTGCGTGAAGAGGCCCGGCGAGAGCGCCGGCAACGCATGGCTCACGACGAGCCAAAGCATGCCCACCACCGGGACGAGGATGATGATGCCCATGAGGGCGGCGAGGCCGAGCATCAGGCGATCCTTCGCGCGCCGCCAGGTCACGTTCACTGCGCCTCGCCTCCTCTCTTGACCGCACGCGAGAGGAGCAGGCGCGCCGGGACGTTCACGACGATGCTCATGACGAACAGCACGAGTGCGATCTCCGCCAGCGCGTGGATGGCCATTCCGGTCGGGTCGGTCATAGCCGAGTCGAGCTGGGAGACGATAGTCGCGGCCATGGTGCCGATCGGACTGAAGATGTTCTGCGGCAGGTAGTTCACCGCGCTGCCGGAGACCATCAGGACGGCCATCGTCTCGCCGAGCGCGCGGCCGAGTCCGAGGATCACGGCACCGAAAATGCCGCTCATCGACCAGGGCAACGACACGGCGCGGATCATCTCCCAGCGCGTGAAGCCGAGGCCGAGAGCCCCCTCCTTCGTCTCGCGCGGCGTCTGGCGCAGCACGTCGCGCGTCGTCGCCGCGATGATCGGCGTGATCATGAC
>JAJYNV010000406.1 GCA_021786135.1 Bacillota bacterium | reverse complement strand
GACGGCCGGCCGCCTGGCGATCATGGCCCTCACCTTCTCGGAAGACGGCCAGGCGATCTACTTCGCTGCCGAAGACCCCGTGGACCTCGGCTACGGCCACACGCGCCTCTACGTCTGGCGCGAGGGGGAGGGGGTGCGCTGCATCTCCCGGACGCTGGACCGTTCGCTGGGCGACCAGAGCGGCACGGATCTCGGCGCGCCTGGCGGGATGCGGCTCATCGCGGCAGCGGGAGGCATCTTTGCGCAGGTGTCAGACGAGGGCCGCGTGGGCGTCTGGCGCTTCGAGGACGGCAACTTCCGCCCCGTCGTGGCGGGTGAGCGAGTGATCTATGCCTTCGACCATCATCCTGCAGCGGGCTTCGCCATCGCCTATGCGGACTTTAGAGAGCTCTCGGCCGTCTCGATCGTAGCTGAGGGGGAGGAGCGCCTCCTCTGCGCCGGCACGCTGCCGGACGGTCTGCGCAAGGCTATTCGCGTGCCGGAGCACTTCCAGACGCACGCCGAGGACGGTCCCGACATCGACTGCTGGCTGCTCCTGCCCGATGGGGAGGCGCGCGGCGTGCCGCTCGTCGTCGAGGTGCACGGAGGTCCCATGAGCATGTACGGCACGCGCCTCCATCTCGAGTTCCAGCTCCTTCGGGCGGCTGGATATGCCGTGCTCTTCACGAACCCGCGCGGCAGCCAGGGCTACGGCGAGACGTTCTGCAACGCCATCGTCGGGCGCTGGGGCGAAAAGGACTACGCCGATGTCATGGCGGCGCTGGACGAGGCCCTGCGCCGTTTCCCGCGCCTTTCACCGATGCGTCTCGGCATCGCCGGAGGCAGCTACGGCGGGTTCATGGTCAACTGGGCGATTTCGCACTCGCGGCGCTTCAGGGCCGCTGTGACCATGCGCTCGGTGGTCAACCGCATGAGCGCCATGGGAACGTCGGACACGGGATTTGAACGGGTGCCGCAGTATGGCCCGCTCTGGTGGGAGGATCCCGCGCCGTACCTGCAGCAGTCGCCGCTCACCTACGCATCGGAGATTCGCACGCCGCTCCTGATCGAACACCAGGAGCAGGACATGCGCCTGCCCATCGAACAGGGGGAGCAGCTCTTCACTGCGCTGCGGCTCCTGGGCCGGACGGTGGAGATGCTCCGCTATCCCGGCGAGAGCCACGGCATGAGCCGCGCGGGCAAACCGTGGCATCGAGTCCACCGCTATCGGGCCATCCTCGACTGGTTCAATCGCTACTTGTAGCGCCAGGCGAGAGATCCTGCGGCACGAAGAGCTCAAGCAGCATGTCGCGGGCCAACTGCGGCTGCTGGCGGCCGATCGCCGCGACGAGCCGCTGATAGGCTCTCAGCCGCTCGGGGCCGCTGGTCGCGGGCGGCTTGCGGTATGCAGCCTCCAGGAGGGGCAGGCAAAGCTTTTCCAGGACAGGGTTGCCGGCGGCTGCCAAGAGCTCGCGGTGCAGTTCGAGCTCGGCCTGCCATGCCGCAGTGGGCGATTCCGCCGCGAACAGAACCCTCAGTCGCTCGCGCAGGCGCGCATGGCCATCCACGCCGGCTCTGAGGGCAGCGAGCGCGGCCAGCTCTCCCTCGAGCACGCTGCGTGCCTCGCGCGCAGCGGAATCGTCGCGGACTTGGGCATCCAGTCGGATCGGCACCACCGTGGCGACGGCGGGGTGGCCATGGTCGCCGCGGATCTGACCCTGTGCGCGCAGGATGGCCAGCGCCTCGCGCACCATCGCTCTGCTGGCACCGAGTTCGGCTGCCAGGCGGCGCTCGGACGGCAACGGCACATCCGGAGCCGTGCAGTGGCGCTCCGCGATCACGTCCGCAAGTCGCTCCGGCAGGCGCCCGTCCGACATGACGCATCCCTCCACGCCGATCCTACCACGCGGGACAGGCGTTTCGCGTCGATTTTCGGCGCCGGTCAGGCGGTCGGCCCGCGCTTGTGTTCATTCCTGGGACGCGGTAGGTTCAGTTTGGTGGTGGTATATTGGCAAGGCATGTTTCGGACTCCCGTGTGGAAATGACCGAGATCGTGATGCCGAACGACGCGAACCCGCTCGGCACGATCTTTGGCGGACGCGTCATGCAACTGATGGACATTGCTGCCTCGATCACCTGCTTCCGCCACGCGCGCTGCAATGTCGTCACGGCTTCGGCGGACAGTCTGGAGTTCAAGGGACCGGTGCACGTCGGCGAGGCGGTCGTGGTGAGGTCCTGGCTCAATTGGGTCGGCCGCAGCTCGATGGAGGCGCAGGTGGAGGTGTACTCCGAGAACCTTCTGACAGGCGAGCGGCGGCGGACGTCGACGGCCTACCTCACCATGGTCGCCGTCGACAAGGAAGGCAGGCCGACCGAGGTACCGCGCATCGAACTCGAGAGCGATGAGGAGAGGCTGCGCTTCCGCCAGGCGGCGGAGCGGCGCAGTGAGCGCCTCAAGTTGCGCGAGAGGCACCGGATGGAGGAGGCGGAGTGATGGCCCGCTCAGAGGTTTACGTTCTGGAGGGAGCGCGCACCGCGTTCGGCAGCTTCGGCGGGGGACTCAAGGATGTCTCGGCGCTCGACCTCGGCGTCTGCGCGGCCAAGGAGGCGATCACCCGCAGCGGCGTCGCGGCAGGTGCCATCGACGCATGCTTCTTCGGCAACGTGATCCAGGCCGGACGCGGCGCAGCCTACCTCGCGCGGCATGTCGCCCTGCGCAGCGGGCTCGATGAGCGCGTGCCAGCCCTGACCGTCAACCGGCTCTGCGGCAGCGGTCTCGAGGCGGCGGTGCAGGCGTACAAGGCGATCGTCCTCGGCGAGGCCGAGACGGCGCTGGCCGGGGGAACGGAGTCCATGTCGAACGGCCTTCTCCC
>JAJYNV010000453.1 GCA_021786135.1 Bacillota bacterium | reverse complement strand
GCGCGATCCGGCGCGCCGCCTCGTCTTCGGGAAGTCCTTCCCACCCCGTCTGAAGCTTCGACAGGACCCGGTCGGTATCGAGTGTATGCCAGCGCTCTTCTGCCCCGTCGCGCATGGGTTATCTTGCCTTCAGGAGAGAGCGGATCACGTAGACTGGCGCAAGGGCTGTGCCTCTTGGGCCGCCGGGGCTCCCATGGCACGGTACGGAAACTGCGGGCTCTTTGCCCCAAGTAATCCCGACTGCTGATGCGCGAGGAAAGGAACAAAGGGTTGGCAAGAGGGCGTAAGAGGAATGCGCTCATCCACAGGATACTCGTGCCGACAGATGGTTCGAAAGGGGCTTTGGGGGCCGCGAGGTACGCCGCTGAACTCGCCAAATGCTTTGGAGCCGACGTAACGCTGCTCCACGTGGTGGAGACAGTTCGAATACCGTCGTTGTACTTGACCGGCATCGATCGGGAGCAGATCCGGAAGGGATGCTTCGAGGGGGGGAGGGCTATCCTGAGCCTGACGCAGAAAGCGCTATCGGAGGCGGGTGTCCCTGCCGACACGGAGCTGCGAGAAGGGCGACCGGGAGAAGTGATCGTCGAGGTGGCCGCCCAGGGCAAGTACGACGTGATCGTCATCGGCCACCGCGGAGCCGGCCTTGCTGAAAGTCTCGTTCTCGGCAGCGTGAGCGACCACGTAGCTCACAATGCCACCTGCCCTGTTCTGATCGTCAGGGGTGAGTGGCCTGACCTATCTGCTTGAGCCGGAGGGCTCGGCGGGACGGTCGGCGGCCTGCGCCAAGGCCCTCCACTCGGGCTCGGATCTGCTCCGAAGTCTCCCCCTGGCCGTCGCCCGCCAGCTTCTCGTAGGCGATGCGGGGGACGTCCACGTGGATGTCGATCCGGTCCCGCATGGGGCCACTGATCCGCTTCTGGTACTTGCTTACGAGGGTGGAGGAGCAGGAGCACTCCTTCTGGGAATCGCCGTAGAAGCCGCAGGGGCAGGGATTCATCGCCGCCACCAGCATGAACTGGGCGGGGAAGGTGATGCTGACTCGGGTGTGGCGACAGAGGGGGCGGCTGTACTTGGTGCAATGATCGCGGCCGGGTGCTATTCCTGCAGGATCGCCTCCAACGTGGGAACGAGCGCCGGCAGATCCTGCTGGATGGTCTTCCATATGATGGGGAGGCTGACCCCAAAGTACTCATGCATGAGGACGTTGCGAATGCCACGCATCTGAGCCCAGGGTATCTCGGGGTGATGCTCTTGCACTTCAGAGGGGATGTGGTTTGCAGCCTCCCCGACCACGGTCAGATTGCGAACCACGGCGTCTACCGTCTTCTCGTCCGCTCCAAAGGTCTCAAAGGACATCCCGTAGGTGTAGCGTCGAATCCTGGCAGCAGCTTGCAGGATATCCTCGATGCGCGACTTCCAGCTTCTAGGCGGCACGAACCGCCTCCCTCATGATCTGCTCTCGCATCGTCTCCCTCAACGCATCAGGGGTCACCAGGTCCACCGGCCGGCCCAGCAGCCCCCCGAGGTAGTCCTTAAGCCGCACGAACTCGAACAGACCCACCGGCACTGCAAACTCCACCAGGAGATCGACGTCGCTCAGCGGACCAGCTTCGCCTCGTGCCACGGACCCAAAGATGGCGAGTGACTTTACCCCGAAGGAGGCAATCTCATCGTGGTGTTCGGCCAGAATGCGCAGTACCTCGTCACGCTGCATCAACATACCCCCCGTGACGGCAACCCAACAACCATGCCTATGCTACAACTTCAATTATCGGTTCCATCTGCCGATTTCTCAAGCAGTTCGCTCCTGACGCCGATGCCTAAGTTATGTACCGGAGCCGCTCGCGGGGAGCCACTTCCTCACTTGATAGAGCAGCGTCCGGCCCCACATGGCGGCCGTCGGATCAAGCAGGTGTCTGGTTCGGCTTGGGCGAAGCAGGCCCCTCCAGAAGCCAGGCCAAGCAATTCTGGGACAGGGACGAACTCATCGCAGCGTCAATGTGCCCGAAACCGGGATGCACGGCCACCCGGACCCGCTCCGCCACCTGCGGATAGGCTGCGCGCAGGGCGGCTTGGAAACGAAGTGCGCCATCGGGCGGCACGTGGGTGTCCTCGGCGCCGCATTCGAACGAAATGGCGGGGCCGTGCGCGTAGGCATCGAGATGTGTGAATGGATCGAGATGGTCGTAGAACCACTGGGCGTACGCGTCTGCTTGGCCCTGCGGCAGGAAGCGGGATGGGTCCCTGATGTCGCGCATCCCTGGGCGGGTCCAGTCGGGCGTGGCCACGATGGACGCGACCCGCGTGACGCGCTTGTCGACGCCGGCAAGCGCCACGGCGACATCCCCGCCCATCGACACGCCACCAGCGACCACTTCCGGTCCCGAACCGAGGTTAGTCGTCGCCCAGTCAAGGACTCGCAGCGAGTCAAGCGTGGTCTGCCCCAGGATCGGCCACATATGCCGCCGGAAATTGCCGAAGACGCGTTCCATGATCTGCTCTCCCGACTCGGTCGCACGTTCGCCGTGCTGCCACGGGTCGAGGCTCACCGCTACAAAGCCTACACCAGCGAGCTCTTGCAGGAAGGGAAGGACGTCGTCCTTCGCCCTGCTCAGCGGAGGGAGCCATAATGCCAGGCGGCTCACTGACTGCTTGGCAGGTTTGACCCAGATCACCGGGATGTGATCAACCAGTGCCCTCGATACCTCACCCACTTGATCCATGCTCATCATCCTATCTCACAGATCCGGGACATGACCACGCGTGGCCACTACTAGCCGGCTACGAGGCGTCCCATGCAGATTCACTGCCAATCGACAGTCGCGACCGGCGTCGAGCGCATTGTCGCCTG
>JAJYNV010000122.1 GCA_021786135.1 Bacillota bacterium | reverse complement strand
TGAAGAAGAAGGAGAGCCTCGGCGCGAACTCGTCTACGTCCAGCCCCCGCGCCATGGCAGCCTCGACATACGCGAAGCCGTCAGCCAAGGTGAAGGCGAGTTCCTGTACCGCGGTCGAGCCGGCCTCGCGGATGTGATAGCCCGAAATGGAGATCGTGTTCCATTGCGGCACTTCCTTCGCCGCGAACTCCATCATGTCGACGATGATCCGCATCGAGGGCTCCGGCGGGAAGATCCATTCCTTTTGGGCGATGTATTCCTTGAGGATGTCGGCCTGTAGGGTGCCACGCACTCTGGTCCAGGGCACGCCCTGCTTTTCTGCTACGGCCAGGTACATGGCGAAGAGGATGATCGCGGGGCCGTTGATCGTCATGGATGTCGACACGTCACCCAGCGGAATGCCCTGGAACAGCCGCTCCATGTCGCGCAGCGAATCGATGGCGACGCCTTCGCGGCCCACCTCGCCAAGGCTGTGGGCATCGTCCGAGTCGTAGCCCATGAGGGTCGGCATGTCAAATGCGGTCGACAGGCCCGTTTGGCCCTGCCGAAGCAGGTAGTGGAAGCGTTCGTTGGTCTCCCTGGCCGTACCGAATCCGGCAAACTGGCGCATCGTCCAGAGGCGGTCGCGGTACATGCCTGGGTGGATGCCGCGGGTAAACGGATACTCGCCCGGCTCCCCCACGTCGCGCACCGGATCGGCGCTCACGTCCTCGGCCCTGTAGACAGGCTTGACTTCGAGGCCGGACGGCGTCCTGCGCTCCTTGGCCATCGACCCACCTCCGATTGGTCGTCGCGGCGCATCCTCATGCTTGAAATCCGCGCACTGTAAGCTTTCTGGCAGCAACCATTCTACGCGCACGGTGGTAGAAGCGACAAGTCGGCAGGCGCCGGGGCGGGCGGTGTAGAACGAGTCTGGACTTCGAACTATGGAGTGATCTTGCTTGGATCTTTCGCCCGAGCTTTTTCGCCAATACGACATCCGCGGCCACGTG
Source organism: Bacillota bacterium (assembly GCA_021786135.1). Taxonomy (GTDB): domain Bacteria; phylum Bacillota; class Sulfobacillia; order JAJZYS01; family JAJYTV01; genus JAJZQO01. The sequence goes on along the minus strand of JAJYNV010000122.1, from coordinate 1,867 downwards.
GGGGTTGACCTGACACCCAAGGTCGCCTACCAGATTGCGCTCGGCACGGCGGCCTACTGGCACCGTCATGGGGAGCACACCGCGATCGTGGGCCGGGACTGCCGGCTTTCCTCCCCGGAACTGGCCGAAGCCTTCGTCGACGGCCTGCTCGACGCGGGCATGGAGCGGATCATCGATCTCGGCATGGTGCCGACGCCGTTCGTCTATTTCGCGCGCCACGCGCTCGGGCTCGGCCCGGCCGCCATGATCACCGGCTCGCACAACCCGCCGCAGATGAACGGCTTCAAGCTAGCGCTCGGGCCGGGCACGCTCTACGGCGCGGAGATCCAGGAGGTGCAGGAGCTCTGCCGTACGGCATCACCGAGCGGCAGAAGAGGGCGCCTGGAATCTTACGACATCTTCCCGGCCTACCGGCGGCGCATGCGCGAGCTGTTTCCGGATGGCCTCGGGGGCCTTGAAGTGGTGGCCGATGCGGGCAACGGAGCAGGCGGCCCCTATGCGCCGATCGTTCTCGAAGATCTCGGTCTCAAGGTGCATCCGCTCTACTGCGACCCGGACGGCAACTTCCCGAACCATCACCCGGACCCCTTGCAGCCGAAGAATATGGCGGACCTTCAGGGGGAGGTGGTTCGCCGCGGTGCGCAGCTCGGTTTTGCCTTTGACGGAGACATGGATCGCCTGGGCGCCGTCGACGAACAGGGCCGCATCCGGGCGGTGGACGAACTTCTGATTCTGTACTGGCGCGACATCTACCCCCACTATCCCGACAAGCCGACACTCGTCGAGGTCAAGTGCTCGCAGCGCCTCGCCGACGACCTCAGGCGGCTGGGTGCGAATCCGGAATTCACCCCCACAGGTCACTCGCTGATCAAGGCGGCCATGCGCCAGGTCGGCGCCGCCTTCGCTGGCGAACTCTCAGGCCATATCTTTTTCGCAGACCGCTTCACTGGCGACGACGATGCGCTCTATGCCGCGCTGCGTCTCACCGAGATCTGCGCCCGGAGCGGCAGGTCGCTCGGAGATCTCCTGTCGGATCTTCCCCCTGCGTATGCCACACCTGAAACGCGCATCGCCTGCCCCGAAAGCGCCAAGGCCCGCGTCACCGAGGCTGTGCAGGCCGCGTTCGCCGGTCGTTATCCGCTCGTGACCGTGGATGGCGTCCGGGTGATCTTCGACCGCGCGTGGGCGCTCCTCCGCCCCTCCAACACGGAGCCCGCCCTCGTACTGCGCGCCGAAGGCGAGACCGAGGCTGCCCTCGCCTTCGCCAAGGCGGAGATGGAGGGAGCGCTCAAAGTCCACTCGGAGGTTTCGCGCCCTGATTGGTGAAAGGCATCCCTAGCTTTCGATCGCGTCTCAGGGTGCGTGCACCCGCGCGCGGCCGAGATTGGCGGACATCGAACGTCGCGAAGTGTTTAAACTCGTGCTCCAAGGCGCTCGCGATGTGCAGGATGTCTAAGGATCTGCACCCAATGGAACGAGTATGCTTGCGACTAAGGTCGGCGGCTCTTTTGAGGGTAGCTCGCCACAACACATCACCCTGTTTATAGCGCCCTTGGGCAAAATCGTCGTCGAGGGCAGCCATCGCCGCATCATGGATTTCGTCGGTAATGATCCCTCGGTAAGCGGCGAGGCCGATCCCGTTGGTCAATTCGACTCGGCCATGGTGGGTGACTAGGAGAGGGTCTGCGGTCTTCCTGCGCCACTCGGCCATTGCGCGCGACTCGGGCTCCTTCAAATAGAGCTTCAGGAGCGCGCTTGGATCGACGTAGATCGAATCAGCGCTCGCCACGGTTCTCGTCGTGCAGCGCGCGGGCTTGCGTCTTGGTCATGCCCCGAGGCTGATATGAATTGAGTCGCGCCCAGTAAT
>JAJYNV010000363.1 GCA_021786135.1 Bacillota bacterium | reverse complement strand
CATGGACGACGGGGAGCTCATCTCCGACGAGCTGATCATGGAGATGGTGGCGAGCCGCCTCTCCGAGCGTGACGCCCGCGCGCGCGGCTTCGTCCTCGACGGGTGCCCTCGTACGATCCCCCAGGCCGAGCGGCTCGACGAGATCCTCGAGCCCGACCGCCTCGACCTCGTCATCGATCTCGAGGTGCCGACCCCTGTCGTCTTGAAGCGGCTGGCCTCGCGTCGTGTGTGCGTCGACTGCGGCACGAACTACTCGGTCTTCTCCCCGCCGTCGGTGAACTGGACCTGCGACGTCTGCGGCGGGGAGGTCGTCCAGCGAGAGGACGACACCGAGGAGGCCATCCGACGCCGCCTCGAGCTCTACGAACGGGCGACCGCCCCGCTTCTGGAGCGCTACGAGACCCGAGGGATCCTCGCGAGGGTGAGCGGCACGGGCCCGGCCGACGTCGTCACCAGGCGTTGCGTGCACGCGATCGACGAGCGCCGGCGGTGACTTCCTGGACGCCACGTGCGAGCGGCGCAGGAGGAGCGTGATGCGGCGAAGCTCGAAGGAGCTCGCGAAGATGCGCCGCGCCGGCAAGGTGGTCGCCGAGATGCACGAGGTGACCCGCGCGGCGGCCAGGCCGGGCGTCACCACCCGCCAGCTCGACTTGGCGGCCCGGGAGGTGCTCGAGCGCCGGCGGGCGACCTCCAACTTCCTCGGGTACCACGGGTTCCCGGCGGTGATCTGCACCTCGCCGAACGACGTCATCGTCCACGGCATCCCGGGGGACTACCGTCTCGCCGAGGGAGACATCCTGTCGATCGACTGCGGGGCGATCGTGGAGGGGTACCACGGTGACGCGGCCTTCACGATGGCGATCGGCGAGGTGACGCCGCTCGCCCGGCGCCTGATCGAGGTGACGGAGCGGAGCTTGTGGGCCGGCATCGAGCAGCTGCGCAAGGGCAACCGGCTCCACGAGGTCGGCCGGGCCGTCCAGCAGGTGGCCGAGGGCGCGGGCTTCTCGGTGGTCCGAGAGTACGTCGGCCACGCCATCGGCACCGCGATGCACGAGCAGCCCCAGGTCCCGAACTACTGGCCCGGGTCCCCCGGGCCTACCCTCAAGGCAGGGATGGTGTTCGCCGTCGAGCCGATGGTGAACGCGGGCGGGCCGGAGACCAAGCTGCTCGACGACGGCTGGAGCGTGGTCACGGCCGACGGCTCGCTCTCTGCCCATTTCGAGCACACGATCGCGGTCAGCGACGACGGTCCCGAGGTGCTCACGGTGCCCTGAGGCCGAAGGTTCGGCGCGGTCCACGGATCGGCGGGTCGTGCCGCTGGCAATCGGAGCGCGATGCGCTAAACTTGAGAGCTGCCTCGCGGCCGCCCGGGCCGCTCGGGGCCGTTCACCCTGCGTGGCCGTTCACCCTGCGTGGTCTGGCCTCGCGCCGTGCGGATCCAGAGGAACGAGTCGAGGAGGGTCACCTGCCGAAGCCGAAAGAAGACGCCATCGTGCTCGAGGGGACGGTGGTGGAGCCGTTGCCCAACGCGATGTTCCGCGTGGAGCTCGAGAACGGGCACAAGGTGCTGGCCCACAGCTCCGGCAAGATGCGCATGCACCGCATCCGCATCCTGCCGGGGGACAAGGTCCAGGTCGAGATCACGCCGTACGACCTGAGCCGCGGGCGGATCACCTACCGGTACAAGTGAGGCAGGCGGGAAGGAACGTCATGAAGGTACGACCCAGCGTGAAGCCGATCTGCGAGAAGTGCAAGGTGATCCGCCGGCACGGCCGCGTGGTCGTGATCTGCGAGAACCCCCGGCACAAGCAGCGTCAGGGCTAGGGCGCGAGGCGAGGACAGGAGAGCGGCAGATGGCCAGGATCGCCGGAGTGGACGTCCCGCGCGAGAAGCGTGTGGAAGTGTCCCTCACCTACATCTACGGGATCGGCCCCACGCGGGCCCGTGAGATCCTCGCCCGCACGGGTGTGGACCCTGACACGCGGGTGCGTGACCTCACCGACGAGGAGGTCATCCGCCTGCGCAACGACATCGACGCGAACCTGGAAGTCGAAGGCGACCTGCGCCGGGACGTCGCCCAGGACATCAAGCGAAAGATGGAGATCAACTGCTACCAGGGGATCCGGCACCGCCGGGGACTTCCGGTCCACGGCCAGCGCACCCACACGAACGCCCGCACGCGCAAGGGCCCGAAGAAGACGGTGGCCGGGAAGAAGAAGGTTCGCAAGTAGATGCCGAGACCGACCAAGCAGCAGGGGTCCGCGCGGCGACCCCGTCGCCGGGAGCGTAAGAACGTGAGCTACGGCGTGGCCCACATCAAGAGCTCGTTCAACAACACGATCGTCTCGATCGCCGACCCCGAGGGCAACGTGCTCGCCTGGGCGTCCGCGGGCAACGTGGGTTTCAAGGGCTCGCGCAAGTCGACGCCGTTCGCCGCCCAGCTCGCCGCCGAGGCGTGCGCGCGCAAGGCGATGGAGCACGGCGTCCGCAAGGTGGACGTGCTTGTACGGGGCCCGGGCTCTGGACGCGAGACCGCGATCCGCTCGCTCGCCGCCGCCGGCATCGAGGTCGTCGGCATCAAGGACGTCACCCCGATCCCCCACAACGGTGTCCGCCCCAAGAAGCGGCGACGGGTCTGAGGGGAGGCGGAAGATGGCACGCTACACGGGTCCGGTCTGCCGCCTCTGCCGGCGCGAGCGGACGAAGCTCTTCTTGAAGGGTGAGCGGTGCTTCTCGCTCAAGTGCCCGGTGTCCGAGGCGGTCACCGATCGGCACAGCCGAGCGTACCCGCCAGGCGAGCACGGGCGCGACCGGATGCGCCAGGGGTCGGAGTACCACGCGCAGCTTCGCGAGAAGCAGAAG
>JAJYNV010000100.1 GCA_021786135.1 Bacillota bacterium | reverse complement strand
CCAGATCCAGTCATTTAGCGGAGTGTGGCGCCCTGTCGGTCGGTCGCGGTATCGCCCTCGTCCTGCTGAAGCGAGCGGGCGTAGAGGTAGTCGGAAAGGTGTCTGACGTTCACGACAAGGTAGGGTCCTTTGCGGCTAACGAGGCCAATCCGGCGGAGGTGGCCGAGTTGGGTGGTCACAGTCTGGCGCGACATGGCGGCAATGTCAACCATATCGCGGTGAGTGAATCTGACGTGAAGGTGCGTTTTGTCGGGCGGGCCCTCGCCAAATTGGGCGGCGAGACGTAGGAGCACTTTCCCGAGACGTAGCGCAGCGTCGTAGGTGCCCAAGTTCTCGATGGAGTCGGCGTCCAGACGCAGACGCACGCCGATATTGTGGATGATGGTCAGCGCGATCAGCGGCTGGCCCGGCACCTGGTGCACGCTCGCAGCAGGTGGGTGGCGCAACACGTCGGGATACACATGCCGATCCAGCTCGGCCGCCGTAGTGCAGCCTCGCATCTCCACCACGTGCGACTCGAAGGCCGGGCCCATGTCGCCTAGTAAACGTCGCTCGATCACCATTCCGGCACCGGCCCCCCATGACCTCGAAGCCCAGCGCTGGCCGCGGATCAGTGGCCGAGGTCGGCGTGGCGGGGCTCCTCGAGCGTTGCCAGAAAGACATCCGGCCGCACGGGCCAGCTCTCGTCGAAGCCGAGACGCCGCGAGATCGAGAGCGCCGCGGCATCGAGTGCCACCAGGAGATCCCTGAGCCCTTCGCTGGTAAGGTAGCGATCATGCCGGCCGGCGACACTAAGTGCAGCCACGGGCAGTCCCCTGCTGCCGAGGATCGGTACTGCAAGTTCTGCGGAGTATGGTTCCATCTCGCCCAGGCTCAAGGCGACCCAGCTGTCGCGCGTGGTTCGCACCATCTCCCATACCTCTTCCGGCGTGCGAGGGGTGCGGTTTGTCAGAGCCACGAACGGTACACCGCGCAGGATCGCGTCGATGCGGCTGTCCTCGAGTGTGGACAGCAGGAGCCGCGTCGAGGCGCCGCAGTAGAGAGGCGCGCGCCGGCCGGGACGGATATAGAGCCGGGTGGGCGAGAACGATCCCATGACTTCCACGTAGACGCCCTCGTCGCCGTTCAGTACCACGAGTTGCACAGACTGGTCCACTTCGTCGCGCAGGCGGTCCATGATGTCACGGCCTGCCTGCAGCGGCTCGATCGTGTCCTTGACGTAGCCCGCGAGCTCGAGGAAGCGGTAGCCGAGTCTGTAGCCGTCGCCTTCGCGGTCCAGCAGGCCGTACTCCTGAAGGGTGCGCAGGGCGCGGTGGCAGGTCGCCCTGCTGAGACCGGAGGCACGCGTCAGCTCGCTTAGGGTCTGGACACTGCCCGAACTCTGTCCGAAGAGACCGAGAAGGTGCAGTGCCTTTTCCAGTGCGCCCATCTGGTCCGAAGCCACTGAAAAGCCTCCCGTATGATGACTGAAGTTTCGGGGTTGCTCCAAGCGTCGCTTACCAACCTTAAATAATTCTTTCGACAGAAGCAGGATCGCTCCTCCGCACGACGAACAGTGCTGTCCAATAAGATGGACATAGTGGTCCATCTGATGAGAAAGGGCGGTGCGTATTTTGGCTCGGCACAAGTGGATTCTTGCTCTGGGGGCGATCATGGCACTCACCGCAGGGCTCGTCGGGGGGGTCGGCCATGTCGCCACCGCCTCGGCTAAATCCCTGGGTGGAGGTAGCCTCGTCATCGGCGAGGCGGACGCAGACCCAGGGAACTTCGACCCGATTGCCACTTTCACGCTGGCATGGGGCGAGATTGCCTCGAACATCTTTGACGGCCTTGTCTTCCGCACGCCGACCCTGAAGATCCAGCCGGGACTCGCGACATCCTGGAAGTGGCTCAACACGACCCACCTCGTCATGCAGCTGCGACATAACGTCCTCTTCCAGGATGGCGAGCCGTTCAACGCGAGCGCCGTGGTGTTCACGTTCAACCGGCTGACAGGTCCCCTGGGTCAGAAGGGGCCTGAGTACGCGAACTACAACGCCATCGAGAAGGTCCAGGCTCTCAACAATTACGAGGTGGAGTTCACGCTGAGCCACCCGGACCCCACCCTGATTACCAAGCTCGCTGGCTACGGCGCGATGATCGTGCCGCCGAAGTACATCGAGAAGTACGGCAGCACCTACTTCGGGACCCACCCGATCGGCACAGGGCCGTTCAAGATGGTCAAGTACGTCAAGGGCTCGGAAGTCGTGCTGCAGCGCTTCGACAAGTACTGGAGGGGGCCGGCCAAGCTGGCGCAGGTCACGTTCGAGTTCATCACGGAAGACTCGACGCGCCTTGCGGACCTCCAGACCGGAGCGATCGACATCATGCAGGACGTTCCGGTCGCCCAGGCGTCCGTGGTGAAGAGCAGTCCCTCGCTGCACCTGCTGCCGGTATCCTCGCCGACTGTGTACGAGCTCGGCACCGACATGAGCGTCGCGCCGACGAACAACCAGCAGGTTCGCCTGGCGATCGCAGAGGCTATCAACATGCGCGCCATCATCAAGACCGTCCTGCACGGCTACGCGCAGCCGATCTCCACCTTCCAGGGCCCGCTTTCCTTCGGCAATGACCCGAGCCTCAAGCCGTATCCCTACAACCCGACCCAGGCCAAGGAACTCCTCAAGCAGGCGGGCGTGAAGCCTGGGACCACGATCACGCTCGGCTACGTCGGCAGCGACTCGACGTTCGAGCAGGTCGCGCAGGCGGTCGCGGGCTACCTGCAGCAGGTCGGCCTGCAGGCAAACCTGCAGCCATACGACGAGAACACGTTCTTCAACAACCTGATCCCCGCCGGGCACGGCAAGGCCGGCGACCTCTGGGAG
>JAJYNV010000435.1 GCA_021786135.1 Bacillota bacterium | reverse complement strand
CCGAGTTCTGGTTCAGGCGGGAGTCGTGCCAGGACTTCAGCTCCTGCGCGGTGATGCCCTGTACGTAGCCGACGACATGCGCTGCCACATCAGCGAGGGGGTAGACGCGGAGCGGCTGCGCCTGCACGAAGACGCCCGGCAGGTTCGGCCGCTGTTCGTCGATCTGCGTGATCTGCTCGGGCGTCAGATCGGTCTTGATCGTAACCGGTATGTAGGGCTGTCCCTTGTAGTCCTGCACGATGGTCTGGATAGCCTTGGGCGTCAGGTGGAGAATCCCCGCCAGACGCTCGAGTTCCTTCGCCGGCAGCGGCTGCCCGAGGTCGAAGAACTCCGCGGAGAACGACGGCATGTTCGTCGCGAGCCGCTTGCCGTCACTCGACAGGATCAGCCCGCGCGGCGCCTGGATCGGCATGACGCGCACGCGCAGGGCGACGCCGAGGCTGCGCAGGGAGGTGCCCTGCACGAATTCGAGGTAGCCCATGCGCGCTACCAGCAGCCCCAGAATAATGACCGACAGTATGGCCAAAAAGACGAGACGCTTCTCCCGAGATTGTGGTCGCATCGTGAAAAGCCCCCCGCAACGCGAATCCTGAGCGCGCCATCGGCGAGGGGCCTCAGGCAGGCGCCTCGGGACGGTAGAAGACAGGTCGAATGATATACGCAAAGGGCGCGGTGTAGATATATTCGATCAGCGCCAGGAACGGGAAATCATGCACGCCGAAATGCGCGAGCGCGAAAGTCGCAGCCACCACGATCTGCTGGATGAGGAGGCCGAGGAAGACGCCCAGAAGCGGCACGAACCAGGGATCGGGGTAGAGCTTCCGCCGCAAGAGCCCGACGGCCGCACCGGCCAGCATCAGCCCGAGTGCGTGCATCCCGAGCAGCCTGCCTGTGGCGATGTCCTCCAGCAGCCCGCCCAAAAGTCCGTAGATGGCCCCGCGCCACGCTCCCTGGCGAAGTGCCGCCATGACCACGACCGCGAGGACGAGGTCCGGTGTCACGCCGTCGATGGCGAGCGGCGGCAGGGCCGTTGCCCGCAGCAGGAACGCGAGCAGCAGGAAGAGCGCCGGTCCCCATCCGCCGTCCATGGCCTTCTGGAACGTCACTGCAGCACCACCAGCACCGTGTCGAGCCGGTCGAGATTTGCCAAGGGCGCCACGTCCGCCTGGTGCACAAGGCCGAAGTCGCCCTGTCCGACGCTCGTCACGCGCCCGATCGGCACCCCTGCCGGCAGAGTACCGTCCAGGCCTGAAGTTACGATGAGGTCACCGCGGCGCACGTTCGCGCCGGCCGCGAAGAACTGCATCTTGAGCGTCGCCGCTTCCCCATTGCCCTCGAGCACGCCCGCATCACCGCTGCGCGCCACCATGGCGCCGATCGCGCTCTCCGGATCCGGCAGCAGCATGACCGTAGCGCTCTGGCTCCCGACCGCGATCACGCGCCCCACGAGGCCGCCGTAGGACAGCACCGGATCGTCGTACTTCACGCCCTGGCCCGAACCCGCCGCAATCACGATCTGGTCGAGCCAATTGACGGGCGAGCGGCCCACGACCGGAGCCGCCAGAGTATGGAACTTCTTCAGAGTCTTCTCGCGCAGATTGAGGAGCTGCTTCAGGCGCTGGTTCTGCCCCTGCACCGCTTGCAGGCTGGCAACCTGGGACTGCAGCCGCGAAACCTGGATGCGCAGCTGCGCGTTCTGCTGCTCGGCCGAGAAGGCTCCGCTGACCGCATAGACCGCACCCGACACCCACTGGACGGCAGAGTGGGTGCCCAACTCAAGCGGCAGCAACACGCTGTTGACGACGCCGCTGACCCGTGACACCGAAAGGCGGGGATGGACGGTCAGGCTCTCCAGGAAGACGAGCGCCAGAACCAGGAGAGCCGCAAGATAAAGGCGCAGGATGCCGCGGCGAGGCAAGGCTCAACCCTCGCGCTGCAGCTTCTTGATCTTCTCCAGGATGGCTCGATCGTCGAGGCAGCGCCCGGTGCCCTTCACGACGCAGAGCAGGGGGTCCTCGCCGATGTGGACCGGCATGCCCGTCTCTCGCATCAGAAGGCGGTCAAAGTTGCGCAAGAGAGCTCCACCGCCCGTCATGACGATACCGCGGTCCATGATGTCGGCTGCAAGCTCGGGCGGCGTGCGCTCGAGCGTCAACTTGATCGCGTCGACAATCGACTGCAGCGGCTCCGCGAGGGCTCGCTGCACCTCGTCGGCCCCGAGCCGCAGGGTGCGCGGCAGCCCGGTCACGAGGTCGCGCCCGCGCACCTCGATCGTGGTGTCCTCCGGCTCGATCGCGGCGCCGACGCGGATCTTGACGTCCTCGGCCGTGCGCTCGCCGATCATCATGTTGTAGTTGCGCTTGACATAGTTGACGATGGACTCGTCCATCTCGTCGCCGGCAACGCGCACCGAGCGCGACGTGACGATGCCGCCGAGGCTGATGATCGCCACTTCGGTCGTGCCGCCGCCGATGTCGACGACCATGTTGCCCGTCGGCTCCTCCACCGGCAGCCCTGCGCCGATGGCCGCGGCGTACGGCTCCTCGATGGTCACCGGGTCTCGCGCACCGGCCTGCTGCGCAGCCTCCTTGACCGCACGCCGCTCGACGCCCGTGATGCCAGACGGCACCGCGACGACGACCTGCGGGTGGAACCAGCTGGCGCGAGGCTGCGCCCTGCCGATGAAGTATTTGAGCATGGACTGCGTCACTTCGAAGTCGGCGATCACGCCGTCCTTCATCGGCCTTACGGCGATGATGTTGCCAGGCGTGCGCCCGATCATCTGCTTGGCTTCCGCACCGACGGCGAGGATCGCCTTGGTGTCCCGATCGATCGCCACCACGGACGGCTCCTGGATGACGATGC
>JAJYNV010000446.1 GCA_021786135.1 Bacillota bacterium | reverse complement strand
ATGCTTGCGTATGGGTTTTGCGAGGAACGAATGAAACGCGCGTTAATGCTTGCCGCCCCGCCGCTCAGCGGCAAACTGCCGATCACCGGCTCGTTCATGATGGCGCCGATGGTCGAGCAGCCGGGCAAACGCTTTCGCACGCGGCACCGGGGCGTCGTGATCACCGATACGTCAGCCCCTTCAGGAGCGCTGTCAGACCATGGCGGATAGAGCGATGAATCAGCCCGAGCGGGAAACAGCGAAGCCATTGCAGATGCGTCTGGTGCTGGTTCTGCTGCTCGCAACATTCACCATCGAATTCGGAATCATGGCGGTCTTGCTCGACCTGCTGCGCATTGTGCGTAACGGCTGGTTGGAGGCCGTTATAGATGCCAGCGTCTTGAGCGCCTTGCTCCTTCCCGTGCTGTTTTTCCTCGTATTCCGGCCGATGGCGCGCCAAGTCGAGGAACTCGAGCGGACCGAGAAGGAATTGGAACGCACGCAAGCCGTCCTGCAGGATGCATTGCGCGTGAAGACCGAGTTCATGAACAACGTGACGCACGAGCTGAGGACGCCGCTCAATTCCGTCCTGGGTTTCACCGAGCTGCTGCTCGACGAAGTGCCGGGCCCGCTCAACGCACAGCAGGCCGCGTTCGCCGCCGACGTTCTCGCGGCCGGCCGGCGCCTGCTCGCGCTGGTGGAGGGGATACTGGAAATGTCGCGGCTCGATATGGCCGGAGCCGCGTTCGACCGTGCTCCGGTGGAGGTTGGCGGGATGCTGGAAGAGGGCGTGGCCGCGCAGCGCAAGGCGGCCGAGGCATGCGGGCTGAGCCTGCGGCTCGACGTGGCGGCGGATGTCGGCAGCGCGGAACTCGACTCCAAAGCGCTGCGGCGCATGCTCGATGCGCTGCTCGACAACGCGATCAAGTTCAACCGCGACGGTGGCACGGTCGCGGTACGCGCGCGGCGGGATGAGGATTGGCTGAATATTGCGGTGGCGGACACGGGCATCGGTATCGCGCGCGAGGACCTGGCGAAACTGTTCAAGCCGCTCACCCAGCTCGATGCCGGCCTGGCGCGCCGGCGCGGCGGCGTGGGGCTGGGACTGGCGCTCGCGCGGCGCCTTGCTGAATTGCATGGCGGCACGATCGAAGTGGAGAGCGAACCCGGCAAAGGCAGCACCTTCACGCTGCGTTTGCCGGTACAGGAGAAGAAGCGATGAGCGAAGTGAAGAAACGCGCGCGCATCCTGGTCGTCGACGACGAGGACAGAAACCGCAGGCTGCTCGTCGCTATGCTGGAAGCCGAGGGCTACGCAGCTGCGGAAGCGGCCGACGGAACGCAGGCGCTCGAACTCACGCGGCAGAGTCCGCCCGACGTCGTCCTGCTCGACGTCATGATGCCAGGCATGGACGGCTACGACGTGGCACGCGCGCTCAAGGCGAGCGCTGCCACTCAGGGCATTCCGATCGTGATGGTGACCGCGCTCGACGACCGCGACTCGCGCCTGCGCGGGCTGGAGGCCGGCGCGGAGGAATTCGTCACCAAGCCCGTGGACCGCAACGAACTGCGCGTCCGCGTGCGCAACCTCCTGCGCCTGAAGGAGTTCAGCGACCATCTGGAGCAATTAGTACGTGACAGAACCGCTGCACTCGAGGCGGAGATCGCGGACAGGAGGCGTATCGCAAAAGAACAGGCGCGACTGGTGGCGATCATCGAAGCCGCCCCCGATTTGATCGGGACCAGTGATCCGAACGGCAATGTGCTCTTTGTCAACCAAGCCGGCCTGAGCATGCTCGGGTATGACGCGTGCGAGGACACGACCGCCCTGCGTATCGCCGATGCCCAGCCCGAGTGGGCGGCGAAGCTGGTTGCGGAGCAGGGCATCCCCCACGCCGTCAAGCATGGGTCATGGAGCGGGGAAACCGCGCTGCTGCGGCGCGACGGTCTGGAAATACCCGTTTCGCAGGTCATCGTAGCGCACAAGGGAGCGAGCGGGTCGGTCGAGTACCTGTCGACCATCGCGCGCGACATCACCCAGCGTAAGCTTGACGAAGAGGCGCTGAAAAAGAGCCATGCTTTGCTCAACGAAACCGGAAAGCTGGCAGATGTCGGTGGCTGGGAGCTTGATATCGATACACAGGAGGTGGCATGGACCGAAGAGGTCTATCGCATCCATGAAGCCGAGTCGACCTATAAGCCGGCATTGAGCAACGCAATAAATTTCTATGCGCCCTGGTCCAAGCCGATTATCCAGGAGGCGGTGCAGCGCGCCATCGAGCACGGCGAGCCGTTTGATGTGGAATTGGAAATCATCACCGCCAAAGGCAATCGTCGATGGATTCGTGCGGTCGGAAAGGCGGATCGGGAACAGCGCCGAGTCCATGGGGCTTTCCAGGACATCACCGCGCGCAAGCAGGCCGAGGCACAACTGAACGAAAGCAATGAGCGATTGCGCCAGATTTCCGAGAATATCAACGAAGTGTTCTGGATGACCGACACCGTCAAGGGCGAAGTCCTCTACATCAGTCCGGCCTATGAGGCGATTTGGGGAAGGACGGCGGATTCGCTCTATGCATCGCCGCAAGACTGGATGAATGCCATCCATGGCGACGACAGACAGCGCGTTCTTCAGGCTGCGCTGACAAAACAAGCTGCCGGCTTGTACGATGAGGAGTACCGGATTGTCAGGCCGGACGGCGATATCCGCTGGATTCACGACCGGGCATCTCCTGTGCGCAACAGCAACGGGGAGGTCTATCGTGTTGTCGGTGTGGCGGAAGACGTCACGCTGCGAAAGGAGTATGAGAAACGCATCATCCGCCTGAACCGCGTGTATGCCGTCTTGAGCGGCATCAACACGACCATCGTCCGCACCCGGGACCGGCAGGA
>JAJYNV010000133.1 GCA_021786135.1 Bacillota bacterium | reverse complement strand
AAACGCCTGGGCCGTCTCCTCGGGGCGCCGCCAGTAGCCGCCGAACACCATATCGCCCTCAACGCAGATCTCGCCCACCGATTGACCGTCGTGCGCCACTTCCTGGCCGTCCGGCAGGAGGACCCGGAGGTCGCAGCCGATGATCGGCAACCCTGTCAGAGAGCGGAGCCGGTACTGCTCCTCGAGCGGCGCGTCCTTCATGCTGTCCTTGATGGTTGCGAGCGTGAGGACGGGGCAGGTCTCAGAGAGCCCATACCCGACCGAGCAGTCCACCTGCAGCTTCTCGCGCGCCTCGCGGATCAGGGCCGCGGGCGGGGGAGCACCGCCGATGATCACGCGCCGCAGCGAAGACATGTCGAACTTCTCGCGTTCGGGGTAGTTGAGCACTGCAGCCAGCATCGTCGGCACCAGCATCGCGAGCGTAACGCCCTCTGCGGCCACGAGACGGTAGAACTCACCCGCGTCGAAGCGCGACGTCACCACCTGGGTGCCCGCCTGACCGACGATGAACTGCGGCGCACCCCATCCGTTGACGTGGAAGAGCGGTACCGTCCCCACAATCTGGACCTCATCCGGGTAGATCGGCGCCGAAACCATCACGCCCATGGCGTGCAGATAGAGATTGCGGTGGGTGAGCTGGACGCCCTTCGGCTTGCCCGTCGTACCGCTCGTATAGAAGATCTCCGCGACGTCGCACTCCTCGACCTCGCCGGCCATGAGATCGATCGGCGCCGCCGAGGCGAGCATGTCCTCGTAGAACAACACGCCCTCGGTGTCCTTGGGACCCGAGAGCAGCACGATGGGCACGCCGGTCTGCTGTGCGAGGGCCTTGGCCATGGGCAGCAGCGTCTGGTCGGTCACGAGAAGTTTCGGCGCGAGGTCCTGCAGGATGAAGAGGAGTTCCGGTGCCGTCAGCCGGACATTGAGAGGGCTCAGGATGGCGCCCCGCGCCGGCACCGCATAGTAGAGCTCGAGGAGACGGTGACAGTTGAGTCCCAGATAGGCCACACGGTCGCCGCGTTCCAGGCCAAGAGCCGACAGGGCGCCGATGAGCAGGCGCACGCGATCTGCGTACTCCCGGTAACTGAGTCGCGTTTCACCGCAGACGATCGCCGTCTTGTCCGGTTCGCGCCGTTCGCTCTGCACCAGGAACCTCAGAGGCGTCAACTGAACTGGCATCTCGGCCACCTCCCGCACCTACTGGCCCTGGCTTCGCGTGCCGGTGTCCGATTCCTGCCGTCGCGACTCCCGGCGCAGCCCAACCCGGGAGAACTCCAAGACGGGCCAAGGGAGCCAAGGTGGGCTTCAGCTGTCGCGCTGCACTTCCTTGCCATCGTGACGCAGGCATACGCGCTGGGCACCAACCATGGTCTCCAGCAGAACCGGTGCTCCCCACAGCCTCTGCACCTCGCCGAGCACCGACTCGGCGTCCGGCAGATCGAGATCGCGGCCGTCGTGCAGATGGCGCAGGCGCAAGGTGCAGCCAGAAACGGCCTGCTCCACCTCCACCGCGGGCCTGCCCGCTCCTGCGACCTGGCGCAGGAGCCCGCGCCGGACGTTCTCGACATCGCCGCTCGGTCCTGTGCCAGGCATGAGGACAGAGATGCCGAGCCGGTCGACCGAGCGTTGGCTGAGGTGATCACGCACAAGCGCGCGGTCGTCGGCCGACCCGGCCAGATCGAGCAGGGTGGCGAGCGCTCCGCCCGTCGGGGCTGCGCCTCGGGGCGCACCTGCCAGGAGCGCGACATCCTCAAGAATCTCGAGACCCAGCGCGTACGGGTTCAGCGAGCCGGGCGCCGTCGCCACGAGGCCGCTATGCAGCATCGCGAGCTCGAGGCGGTCCGAGGGGCAAAGGTCCATGCCGCGCAGGATGCGCAAATGCCAGAAGCACGCCCAGCCCTCGTTGATGATCTTCGTCCGCTCCTGGGCCTGGAAGTAGAGCGACTCCTCGCGCACCATGCTCAGGCAGTCGCGCTGCCAGGGTTCGAGCGGGGCCAGGCGCGCGATCGTGCCCAGGAGGTCCTGGGGACCGAAGGCAGCGACGTACGCCTCGATGAGCAGCGCTGCGTCCAGCATGGACTCGACGGCCGTCTGGCCATGGGAGGCGACGTAATCCGCGATCCTCTGACGATGCAGCAGAACCTTGCGCCCCACATCCACATCGCGACCGCGCAGCCAGACGCTGCGGTGGAAGAAGTCCGCGTGGCCGAGGACGTGCGCCCCCACCAGAAGATCCTCGATCGGCCTGTTGCCGGCCAGAACGTAGGCCTGGGGCGGCTCAGTGTGCACGATGAGTTCGTAGATGCGCTGGAGCCCCAGTTCCCCCTGCACGCGCAGGCGTTGGAACGCCTTGCCTCTCGACCAGTGGCGGTAGCGGCCGAAGAGGCCGTAGGTGGCCAGGCTCCAGAGGGCCTGGGGCGGCAGGCGGTGCAGGACCACCTCGCCAGGCGTGAGGCCGAGTTGCTCGGCGCGGCCGCGCAGGGCCGCAAGGTCAAGGTCAGGCTCCATGGACATCGAAGATCTGGCGATAGGCTTCGGACACACGACAGATCCGCATGAGCCGCAGTCGGGCGGCGCAGCGACCTGCCAGCCCGGCGGGCAGGAACCCTCCGCCGCCTACCCTGATGAACGCAGCGCGTCGATGCCAAACCGGCACAGACATGCCCTCCCTCCAGGTGGTCCGTTGACCGGCGGGGACGTCAGCACACAAACAGCGGAGCGCACGGAAAGGAAGGCGCTCCCCATGGCACCTCTATGCTGCGCTACACGGCTTGGTGCTCCACGCCGTCCCTGATCCGGTCCGGGGCCGGCGTCAGGGCCGGCGTGCGAGGACGAAGGCACCGCCATGTTCGAAGTGGTGCATCTCGGTGGCGAACACCTCG